>JAJDEC010000437.1 GCA_029259995.1 Phycisphaerae bacterium | reverse complement strand
CAGTGCGACAACTGTCTTGCCGCAACCCACGTCGCCCTGCAACAGGCGATTCATCGGTTGCTCGCTGCGCATATCCGCCGAGATCGCCGCGACGGCCCGATCCTGCGCCGCCGTCAGCGAGAACGGAAACCTCGCCCGGATACGCTCGTCGATGCGATCTGTGCAGTCGAGTGACAGCGCCCGACCGCCCGTGCCCCGCTCGCGACGGACCAGCAGAACCGCCAACTGCATCAACAGCAACTCTTCGTACGCCAATCGCCGTCGCGCGCCGTCAAGATCATCTTCCGCCGCGGGGCGATGCATCGCCTGAATCGCCCATCGCCGCGGTCGAAGCTGACGCCGCTGCACGATCTCGTCCGGCAACGTCTCCACAACGGCCGCCAGCATGGCGTCAAGATTGTCGCCGATCAGCTTGGCGATCGACTTGGACGAGATCTGCGCCGTCGCCGGATAGACGCCGAGAAACTCCGGCGCTTCCGACTCATCCACCGGTTCTGCGTCTTCTTCACTCAGGATCTCGAACTTCGGGTTCACGAGCTGCGGCAGCTTGTGGTATTCGCCAACGCGCCCCGTGGCTCGGAGCACCATGCCGCGTTCGAGTTTTCCTTCCATCCATCCCGCGTGAAACCACGTGAGGCTGCATCGGCCCGTGTTGTCGAGCAGCGTCGCGCGGACCGTTTTGCCACCGCGACCGAACTGGCTGCGCACGGCCGCAATCTGACCCACGACAGTCGCCACGATCCCCTCGTCAAGATTTTCGATCAGCCGCGCTTCTTCGCGCTGATGGCGCGCGGGGAAGTAGGTCAGCAAGTCGCCGATCGTGGCGACGCCGATCGTCTTCAACTGCTTTGCGCGCGCAGGACCGACGCCACGCAAGAATTGAATTTCGGTTTGAAGATTGAGGGCGTTCCGCGAAGCGTTGGTTACGGAATGATCAACTTGATCCCCACGGGCAGGTTGCGGGGATCCGGCACGCGATTTCGATTGGCCGCCAGTATTCTGCGCCAATGTTTGCTGTCTCCGTAGAACCGATTCGCCAGACTCCACAGCGTGTCGCCGGTTTGCACATGATACACGCGCATCGACGTTTCCGGGGCAGGTGGATTCGCAGGTGGTGGCACATAGCTGTCATTGGACGAAGCGACGGCGCCGGGCGCGGGGGCCGTTCGTTGGGGTTGTCGTTTCGGTTCGACACGACGAAGCGGGCTGCGCGGCTCCTCTGATTTCGCCGTCGGCGCCGAATATCCCCGTCGTGTCGGAAGACTGCTCGCACGTTTGGAAGGAACGCGCTGCGAGCGCGTCGGCCGCCGCGAAGTCGTCGGGCGCGGCCGCTCGCTGCCGGGGCGAGTCGCGACTTCCAGCCGTCGTTCCCGCTTTTCCGGCTCGGTCGTGGTTCGCTGCCGTTCCCGGCTCGCCGCGGACTCGCTGCAGGCGCTGGTCGCGGCCAGCACCAACATCAGGGCGGACAGCACGATACCGATGCGTCGGGGTACGAACGAGGGCTCTGAGAGACTGAGGCCCTTGGCGCCCCAAAGTCGAATCCGTCGGAAATTGCGATTCATGCCTGTCATGACCCCTAATTCTTTCGTCGAGCGTAAACACATGTCAATCTTTGACGCCCCCGCCAACACACATCCCCTGAATTGACCATCGGCAGCGATGGCCCGACAATCTGCGTTGCTAACCGATTAACGCGATAAAAAACCGGAGTATCTTGAATGTCCCTGCTCGTTACCGGAACCATCGGTGTGGATACCGTTGAAACCACGCATAGCCGCGCCGACGACATCCTCGGCGGATCGGCCGCATATTTTGCCTGTGCCGCCTCCCTGGTTCATCCCGTTCGGCTCGTGGCCGCCGTCGGCGACGACTTCCCGGCCGATTTCCGACAGGTGCTCGAAGGGCGAAACATCGATCTCGCCGGCCTCGAAACCCGCGCCGGTTCGAAGACGTTCCGCTGGCACGGCAAGTACATGGAAGACATGAACGATCGCGAGAGCCTTCGTACGGATCTGAATATCGTCGGCGAAGAACCGCCCGTCATTCCCGAAGCGTTCCGGGATTCGAAATATGTCTTCCTGGCCAACACGCATCCGGCCGTGCAGAAGCAATTCGTCGGACAGCTCGCCGGCCCTGAACTCATCGTGTGCGACACGATGGATCTCTGGATCAACGCCTTCCGCGACGACTTGCTCAGCACGCTGAAAATCGTTCACGGCGTCGTCATGAACGACTCCGAGGCGAAAATGCTCATGGACGGCACGGACCTGATCAAGTGCGGTCGCCAGCTCCTCGATCTCGGCCCCCAGTTTGTCGTGATCAAGAAGGGCGAGCACGGCGCGATGCTCATCACGCGCGACGCCCTCGTCTCGTTGCCCGTATATCCGACGGATAAGGTGAAGGACCCGACGGGCGCCGGCGATTGCTTCGCCGCCGGCATGATGGCCCACATCGCCAGGACGAGAAAGACCGACCTGCCGACGATGAAGATGGCACTGGCGTATGGCGCATGCGTCGCGTCCATCGCGATTGAGGACTTCTCGATGCGCGCCTTGCAGGCGGCGGATGCGGATACAGTCCAGCAGCGCGTCAATGCGTATCGCCAGATGCTGACGCTTGAGTAATCGGCATGCGAGCCTTCATTGCGGTTGATCTCGACGCATCCATCCGCAAGGCACTTGGCCGATCGCAGGATCAGCTCCGCGCTCTGGCGCCGAACCTGAAATACGTGACGCCGTCGGCAATCCACCTGACGCTGAAATTTCTTGGCGACATTGATCCGCGCGCATTGCCGGAGATTTCAACCACGCTGAACGAGATCACGGCCGACACGGAACCCTTCGAGTTCACGGCGCGCCGACTGGGACACTTCGCCGATCGATCGGGGCGCATTCGTGTCGTGTGGGCGGGCATCGAAGAGACGGAAGGAACACTCGCGCGACTTCAGGAACGCATCGACGCCGCCATGATCGCCATCGGATTTCCGCCGGATTCACGTCCATTTTCTCCACATTTGACGCTCGCGCGGGCGCGTCGCCCGATGGCATTACCGGCAATCGTCCAGTACATCCAACAGCACGGCGACACATGTTTCGGCGATCAATACGTGGAAGAGATCATCGTTTACGAATCAACGCTGACGCGAGACGGCCCCGTGTACAACGCCGTCAGCACGTGTTCAATCACGTCGACGGCGCACGGGGATTAGAGCGTAATGCCCAAGAGCGCAGCACTTTACTTTAGAACAGGAATAACCGCGCGCCATGAAACGCACAGGAGAATAGCCCTATGATGATCGCCCCCACGGCCAGACCGTAACCGGGCCGCGACTGTCCCAATTCCGTCGCTTTCACGACGCCGGCCCATCCGAGGCCGGCCGCGAGCAAACCGCCGCCGGGTATACATATGCCGAGAATTGCCACAATGATCGCGGCCGTCGCCATGCCGTTCGAGTCGTTCCCGCCGCGAATCACGGCGTCGGCGCCTTCCATTGTGTAGGGCGTTCCGCAGACAGGACATTGATTCGCATCCGCCGGGGCTCGTTGATTACAGCGCGGACATTCAATGGCCTCTTCACCATTTTCCAGACGGACGATTTTCGGCGCCTTCGTTCCGGCCGTTGCGTAGGCGTGCATCGGCGTGGGCAGTTGACCGTCATCGGCGACGTGCGCGGCCGTCGACGGCACGCCCGTCCTCGGATCGACTTCGGGAATGACGAAGATGGCCCCGCACGTGGGGCATCGGCCTTTCGTACCGCCATGATCCCCCCGGGCTTCCAGGACGGATGCGCAACGCATACAGGAGAAAGTGAACCGGACGGCATGCATGCTGTACGGGAAATTGCCCTGCGGGGATGCGACGGGAATCGGATTGCTGTTGTCGTCGGCGACCGTGAAGTGCTTGGCGCAATGCGGACAACCCATCACGCGGCCGAACAACTGCTCGCCGACTGTGACGGACTGATCGCAATAGGGGCACCCGAGGACCTTGGTCATAACGCCCAATTCTACCGTTCAGCCACACCAAAGGTAGCCTTTCACGCACGGCAGCGCTCGGTCAGAGCCGCGACCGTCAGGGAGTCGGGCGCGCGTATTCTCATGTTCGCGAAGATTACAGCGAAACGGGCAACGTTACCGACTCGAATCCGGACACTGCCGCCATCGTCAATGCCCACGTACGCCGGACTCCCAACCTGGAACTCGCGATGATCAACCCGCCTTCATCCGCAACATCACTGGCTTGCCGCATTCCGGACAACACGCTAATCGGATTCCGCGCAGCAGGAATAACGCCCATCGCAATTCCCATGCGATCGCCCTACTCGACGAAGCACGAGGCGCATCGACTCAGGAAAACGCATAAGCCATCGTGAGAAAGAGCCAGGCAAGAATCGGCGTCCTCCTGTGGAATGGAATCAATGTCGGCAATGCGAAAGTCAGAATCGCGCCGAATGTAATCCACTACGCTAGACGCAATAGATCGCCCTGCCACGGCCCGATGGCGACTTCAAGGCATCATACAAACGCTTCGCACCCTAGAACGGCGCGTCGTCGTCGTCATCCGTCGCCGACAGGCCCGGTCCGTTCGGATCAAAATTCGTCTCGCGCCCAACAGGCCCCGGATCGTCGATATAGCCCGCCGTCGCATTGTCGAAGCGAGCGAACTCCGGCGTGAAGTGAAGCTCCACGACGCCGGTCGGACCATTGCGCTGCTTATCGATGATGATCTCCGCCGCGCCTTTGGGAGCGCTTGGACTCGCGCCGCCTTCGCCCTTCTTGTCGGCGTAATAGTCCTCGCGATGCAGCAGCATGATGACGTCGGCGTCCTGTTCAATGGCACCACTCTCGCGCAAGTCGCTCATGCGCGGCCGATTGCTGGAGCGCCCTTCCACCTGGCGATTGAGCTGCGCCAGCGCGACGATCGGAACGCTCAACTCGCGGCCCAGGGCCTTGAGACCGCGGCTGATCGCGGAGATTTCCTGCTGGCGGCTTTCCTTGCCGGCGGAGTCGTGCATGAGCTGGAGATAGTCGATGAAGACAACCTTGATGTCGTGCATGAGTTTGAGACGCCGCGCCTTGGCGCGCACTTCCATGACGCTCATGCCCGGCGTGTCATCGACGAAGATCGGCGCTTCCCGCATTTCCTCGTGCGCCGCATGGAGCAGACTGATTTCGCGATCATTGAGCGTCGCACGTCGCATACGACCCATATCAACGCGGGCACGCGAACACAGAAGACGCTGCGCGATCAGCAGCTTGCTCATTTCCAGGGAGAAGAAGACGCAGGGAAAGCCCTTGCGATCGTTTTCGTCGATGCCGATGTGCTCAAGGAGCGACAAACCGAAGGCGGTCTTTCCCATACTGGGGCGTGCCGCGATGACAATGAGATCGCCCTCCTGCAGACCGCCCGTCATGTGATCGACGCCGGAGAATCCCGTGGGCACACCGCCCATCAGATCGGGATCCTCGATATGGGCGAAGGTCTGATCGAGGAAATCGCGGATGGGCAGGGCATGTGCCGCGACACGCTGTTCCGTCACGTCGAAGAGCTTCTTCTCCGCGTGATCCATGATTTCCTGGGCGGGTTCGGAGTCGTCATACGCCTCCTGCATGATCTCGCCGGTCACGCCGATGAGATCCCGGAGCATCGCCTTGTCACGGACGATCTTTGCGTAGTATTCGGCATTGGCAGCGGAGGGAACGCTCTGGCAAAGATCTACCAGGTAGTCGCGCCCGCCGACGGAATCGAGCTGGTTGCGACGCGTCAGCTCATCCTCCAGCACGTGGATATCCATCGGCTGGTTCTGTTCGTACAGATCAACAACACATTCGTAGAGAATGCGATGATCGTTCCGATAGAACATATCCGCGCGATCGCGGCCAATGATCTGAACAACGAGGCCGATCGCCTCCTTCTCGAGCAGCAGGCTGCCCAGAAGGCTTTGTTCGGCCTCGATGTTCTGCGGTGGTACTCGGCCAAAGCCGGTCGGATCAGGCGCCCGCGTCGGTGTTGGCGGTCGTTGCGTCGGATCCTTCCGCGTCGGTTGGGACTGCATTCGCGTCATCGGTGATCTCCGTTTCACCTGCCGACTCTTCTTCTTCCTCGCCTAACGTCTTTTCGCGAACAACCCAGACCTTGATCTCGGTTCGGATGTCGTCGGCAAAGACGACCGGCACCTGGAACGTGCCGACTTCCTTGATATTCGCCGTCATCTTGATCTGATCCGGATGCGCAGAATGGCCGTCACCCAACAGGGCGCTGGAAATCTCGCGCGGTCCGACGGATCCATAGAGATGGCCGTCCGGCGTGCATGCCGCGCTGATCGTCACTTCGACGTTTTCCAGGCGCTTGCAGGTTTCGACCAGCATCTTGCGACGCTGTTCGCGCACGGCCGCGGCGATCTTCTTGTCTTCCTCGATCGCCTTGAGATTCGACTTCGTCGGCTCCAGGGCCAGATGATGCGGAAGCAGATAGTTCCGCGCGTAGCCCGAGTTGACGTCCACGACGTCCCCACACAGGCCCAAATTCTCGATGTCTTTTCGTAATAGCAGTTTCATCGCTTTTCAGGATCCTTTCTCAGCCCGCAAACGCCAATAGACCGATGTGGCGAGCGCGCTTGATGGCGCGACGCGACATACGCTGATGCTTGGCGCAATTGCCGGTTCGCTTGCGGGCGAACTGCTTGCCTTGCGACGATACCATCTTGTGAAGGACGTTGAGGTCCTTGTAGTCGATGTCCGTCGCGTTCTCACGGCAGAAGCGGCACTTGGCCGCAACCATCGTCTTGGTGTTTTTTCGCTTGGGTCGTGCTGGTTTACCTGCCATAGGTCGTCTCTCTTATCCTTTCGCCGTTACACTAAAACGGGATGTCGTCTGAATTCTCCGCACCCGACGTCACAGGGGGCATTTCATCGTAATCGCTGTTGCGATCGTTTCGCGAGGATGAATCGCTGCGACCGCCGCCGCTTCCGCCGCCACCGCCGCTGCCGAGGAATTCGAAGTTATCGACGACGACATACAGCTTGCTGCGCTTGCCGCCGTCCTTGCCTTCCCACTGGTCGTATTTGAGCCGTCCTTCGACCATGATCGGCTTGCCCTTCGACATGTACTTGTTGAGCACTTCGGCGCGCCGGCCGTACATGCGGAGATCGACGAAACACGTCTCATCGCGCATTTCGCCATCCTGGCCCTTCCACTTCCGATTGATCGCCATGCCGAACTCACAGACCTGTGTGTTGCTCGGCAATACGGACAGTTGCGGATCGCGCGTCAGGTTGCCCGCGAGAATGACTTTGTTGAAATTGGCCATGGTTCTTCACCTTTCCGCGCCGGCAGACGCTTCAAACGCCGTTAAGCCCATTATTTGACGCGACTACGAATCGCCGCCTTCGCTGCTGGTCTTCGGGCTGTCGTCCTTGCTTTCCGAATCTGCGCCGACGGACACGGGTTCCCGCGCCGGTCGATCATCGCGACTTCCACGACTGTCGCGATTGTCGTCACGATCTCGTCGATGGGGTCGATCATCGCGATCACCACGATCCCGATCACCGCGATCCCGGAAATCGCGCTCTTCGCGACGCGCGGCCTTCGGCGGCTCTTCGGCAAGCGACTTCTGGATGTCTTCCTCCGACATCTTCTCGCGCTTCAGAATCAGAACGCGAAGCACCAGCTCGCTCAACTGAACGTCGCGCTCCATCCCGGCGATCTTCTCGGCATCCGCCTTGAAGTATGTCAGGACATACTGACCACGACGAAATTTGCCGATCTGGTACGCGAGCTTGCGCTCATCCCAGTTTCGATGCCCGACATCTTCCGCGCCGGCGCGATCGAAGATTCGCTTGATTTCGGCTTCCGCCGCTTCCCAATCCGACGCCAACGCCGGATCCAATAGAAACATGCCTTCATAAAGATTCACGGATCTGTTCTCCAAATCTCTGACAGTCGTTCGTCGTCCCTGTTGCGTCCTGTTTGACCGTCTTATGACTCGTCGGACGACGTCCCGTCCGCTCGATTGAACTCGTTCATCGCCTTTTCAATTCCATGCCGTAGCCACGCTTCGACGGCGTCCGCCGCACAGCGGATTCCGCCCTGGATCTCATCCATTTCGTCCGCCGCAAATCGGCCAAGCACGAAATCCGATACGCTTCCACGAGCGGGCCGTCCAATCCCGATTCGAACGCGGGCGATCGCATTCGTTCCAAGCAGCCGAAGCACGTCGCTCAGGCCCTTCTGGCCGCCGCCGGACCCCTGGGCCCGGACCCGAATCCGCCCCAGCGGCAGATCAACGTCATCCGACAGGATCAACACGTCGGCCGGCTGGCACTGAAAAAACTGCATCGCCGCCTGCACGCTCTTGCCGCTCAGATTCATGAACGTCATCGGCATCAGCAAAACGACCTGCAGGTCGAACGCGACGCCCTTTTCGTACAGGCCGGAGAACTTGGTTCGCCATTCTCCAAGCTGCCAGCGTTCATTCAGCAGGCGCACGGCGTCGAACCCGACGTTATGCCGCGTTCCGACGTACTCCCTGCCGGGATTTCCCAGGCCGAC
>JAJDEC010000436.1 GCA_029259995.1 Phycisphaerae bacterium | reverse complement strand
GTTCCTGGGACGGCGACAGCGTCGGCGGCATCTATGGGACATCGATTGCGTTGTTGATCCTTCAGATGCCGTACAACAATCTGCCGATCATGCAGCGTTAATGGCGAAGACGTGGACCATCGAACACAAGTCGCGGTCCGGACGGATCGCGGAGAACTTTGGAGTGAATTGAATGACCGAGCATGTGGCCCCTTCAAACGACGACGTCGCCGCCGCCGGAAAGCTCGCCGAGACGTATCGACGCCTGCGCGATGAACTGCACAAAGTCATCATCGGCCAGGACGACGTGATCGAGCAGTTGTTGATCTCCCTCTTCGCCGGCGGGCACTGCATCCTGGAAGGCGTTCCGGGGCTGGCCAAGACAATGATGATATCGACGCTGGCGCGAACGATGTCATTGAGCTTCAGCCGAATTCAGTTCACGCCCGACTTGATGCCCAGCGATATCACGGGGACGGAAGTGATTGCGGAAGACAAGTCGACGGGGACGCGCGCGTTCAAGTTTCTGCCGGGGCCCGTCTTCGCCAACGTCATCCTCGCGGACGAGATCAATCGAACGCCGCCCAAGACGCAGGCGGCGATGCTGGAATGCATGCAGGAACAGCAGGTGACCGTCGGCGGTGTCCGTCACGGAATCGACTCGCCGTTTTTCGTGCTTGCGACGCAGAACCCGATCGAACAGGAAGGCACGTATCCGCTGCCCGAAGCCCAGCAGGATCGGTTCATGTTCAAGGTCCTGATCGGATATCCCACGTACGAGGAAGAACTCGACATCGCGACCAAGACGACGGGTGAGTACAGCGCCGATGTGAATGAAGTCATCGGCACTGCCGAGATACTGGAAGCGCAGAGAATCGTCCGTCGGGTGCCGGCGGCCGCGCCGATCGTCAAGTACGCGTTGGACCTTGTGCGAGCGACTCGGCCTGACGAGGCCGGCACGCCGCAACTCGTGCGTGATCGCGTTGCCTGGGGTGCGGGACCGCGAGCGGTCCAGTTTCTGATCGTCGCGGCCAAGGCGCGGGCCGTGTTGCGTGGAAATCTGCATGTCTCGACGGACGACATTCGCGCCCTGGCGGCCCCCGTGCTTCGGCATCGCGTCGTGACGAACTTTGCGGCCCAGGCAGAAGGCTATACGCCGGACAAGCTGATCGGGGAATTGCTGGATATGCACGATCCGCACGGCGGCGGCCTGCTGGCCGATGGTCGCGTCAACAAGATGATCAATGCCTGACTGAAATGCCTTGGTGACACTTAATCCAAATGCAAGTGCACGGGATTCGCACTTGCCGTTCTACTCCGTTGCGTTTGACGAATGACTGCTGAGAACAAGAAGTACCTGAAACCCGAATTACTCGCCCGCATCGGCGATCTGGAAATGCGGGCGCGCCTCGTGGTTGAGGGGTTTGTCAGCGGAATGCATCGCAGCCCTTATCACGGTGTGTCCGTGGAATTCGCGCAACACAAGGAGTATGTCGCAGGCGACGATCTGCGCCATCTCGACTGGCGCGTATACGGTCGTTCCGATCGTTATTACATCAAGCAGTTCGAGGAAGAGACAAATCTGCGTTTGCATATCGCGCTCGACTGTTCCACGTCGATGCGATACCCGGAACATGAATCCGGGGAAGATCGACTGACGAAGTTCGAATATGCGGCGACGCTGGCCGCTTCGCTGGCGTTCCTGCTCACGCATCAGCAGGATGCGGCCGGACTCATCGTCTTCGACGATCAGATTCGAGCCGAGCTGCCGCCGCTCAGCAGCCAGGGACATTTGCGTTCGCTGATCGAACAGCTTGAGCGCGTCCGATTGGAGCAGCCGAACAACGACGCCGTGACGCTTCCGCGAATCGCCAATCGGCTGCATCGACGCAGCATGGTTGCACTGATTTCGGATCTGCTGATCGATCCGGAGGTGCTGATTCCGACGTTGGAGCATATTCGGCATGCCGGGCACGAAGTCGTCATTTTCCATGTGCTCGATCATGACGAACGAACGTTTCCGTTCATGGAGAACACGCGTTTTGAGGGCATCGAGAACCCGGCGGAGGAGCTGCTTGTGGATCCGCAGGCGTTGAAGTCGGCGTATCTCGAAGCGCTCGCTCAACACGAAACCAGGATTCGCCGGGCATGTACCAACAATCGAATTGAATTCGTCAGCCTGTCGACGGCAGATTCGCTGGATGTCGCACTCAGGGCCTATCTGGCGGCGAGAATGCACCAAGTGAAGGCGGGCGCCTGATGTCGTGGCTGTCTGGATTTCTGTTCAATCCGTGGATGGCGCTGGGCACGGGCGCCGTCGCCAGCCCGATTCTCATCCACATCCTCTCGCGACGTCGCTATCGTCGTGTTCGCTGGGCAGCCATGGACTTCCTGCTCGACGCGAATCGACGGAATCGTCGCCGCGTTCGGCTTGAACAGTTGATCCTTCTCGCATTGCGCTGCCTTGTCGTCCTGCTCCTGGCGCTGGCCTTTGCGAGACCGTTTCTGTCAAGTGGTGTCTTTGCGTCGCTGGTCGGCGGTTCGCAGACGGAACACATCGTCGTTCTGGATGATTCCTTTTCCATGGCCGCAGTCAGTCGGGACACAACGGCGGCGAGTGCGCGGCAATCCTGTTTCGACAACGGCAAGGGGGCCGTCGAGTCGATCGCGAAGCTCGTGTCTTCGTCGACGACGGGTGACGCGTTGTCGCTCTATGTGGCGAGCAGACCGGAGGAGCCCGTCATCAGTCTCCCCAATCTGTCAGACAGCAATCGAGTCCGCCTGAAAGAAGTGCTCAGTGGACTGAATGCGACACAACACGGCAGCGTGATCGCCGACGCGATTCAAGGTGTGGCCCGGCAGTTGGCCGTCGCACCATCTCGCGCCAATGCCGTTGTCTATGTTGTCAGCGACTTTCAGCGGATTGACTGGCGCTCGCAGCCGTCGGACGAGGGCAGCGACGTGTTGGCAGGCCCGCTCTCCCGGCTCGAGGCGCTCAATGCGGACGATGTCAGGGTTCAGTGCGTGCTCGTGAATGTTGCCAGGAAGGTGCTTGGAAACATTGCGATTCAGGACATCCGAGCGGATCGACCGCAGACAGTCGCAGGCGTTCCGTCCCGTTTCATCGTCCGTGTCGCAAATCACTCCGACGAACCGCAACGGGATATCGAATTGGGCGTTGCGATCGAGGGGCGTCGACTACCGCCGATCGTCATTCGTGAAATCATGCCCGAGGAAGTCGTGCAGGAACCCATCGAGATCACTTTTGATCAGGATGGCGCGAATTTTGTCGAAGTCGAACTCCTTGGCGCCGCATCATCCGCCGACAGTCTGGCGCTCGACAATCGCCGTGGCACGTCGGTCGATGTCGGCGCCGCAATTCGCGTACGGATCGTGGACGGTGAACCCAGTTCGGATCAGTATCGCGATGAGACGTTTCTCTTGCGGACAGCGCTGCGGCCGGCCGGGCGCGCGACGAGCGGTATCGAAGTCACAACGATCGAGGAAAGCGAACTCGACGACGCCGATTTCTCCGACGATCAGGTCGTGATTCTTGCAAACGTCGGACGTGTTTCCCGCTCCGCGAGTGAGAAACTGCAGGCATTCGTTGAGTCGGGTGGCGGCCTTCTGGTGTTCGCCGGCGATCTCGTGGATGTTGCAGAGTACAACGAGTTGTTATACCGGGCGGGAAGCGGCTTGTTGCCTTTGCCGCTTTCGGGACCTGCCGAAGCGCCGCCCGGCGCCGATGCGATCGCGATTGACTCATGGGATCCGGCCAATCCGATGCTTCGTGCGTTCGAGGGATCCACGGCGGAGTTGTTGCGCCAGGTCAGAATCGACGCCTATCTTCGCGTCGACGAACCCGATGCCGCAGCGGCGCCTATGCTCGAATCGCCCGGCAATGAAGCGATGGATTCGGCCAATCGAGTCCCCGTGATCGTTGCTCGGATGAATGACGCCTATCGATCGCCGTTGATCGTTGAGAAACAGTCGGGTCGCGGTCGGACTGTCTTCGTGGCGACGTCGGCGGATCAGGAGTGGAACGACTGGGCCTCGAACTTCAGCTATCTTCCGTTTGTCCTGGAGACGGTTCAGTACATTGCGAGGCCGTCGAATCATCCGAGGGATCAAATCGTGGGTGAGCCGTTACGGTGTGACGTCGATGTGACAAGGGTCGAATCTGTCGTCGCCTTGCGGACGCCTGAATTTCCGACCGATCCTGAGATTCTGCTGAAAGTCAACGGCGCCGAACCCTCGCTGATTGCCACGGGCGATGCGGCGGGCGAATCCCCGGAGAGAGGACTCAATTCGTCATTCGTCTCGTTTGGCGACACGGATCGCGTGGGGCGATACCAATTCGTCATGAAGCGGACGCGCGGCGGATCGTTGATCCAGTTTGCGACTGTGAATCCGGATGCGACGGAGTCGAACCTGGCCGCGATCGCCCGGGAGGAACTAACGACAAGAACTGAGAAAATGGCAACGCAGTACGTTGCCGATCCGAGTGAACTCGTCGCCGTCGCCGACAGCGGGCGGAGCGAATTCTGGTGGCCGATTCTGCTGGCCGTCGCCGTGTTGCTGATGGCGGAGCAGGCGCTCGCATGGCGTTTTGGATCGAGAACATAGACACACGCAGAGACGCAGGCGGACTGCGCGCAAACTGGAAGTACCTTGCAAATGCGGTTGACGGGCATCGACATGTTGGCACAGGGCTATCGCACGATCAGTGAAGAGACTCAGTTCGAGTTCGCTCGCTGGTCCGCCGACAATGCGCTGATCGTTGGATGCACCTTGACGCTGCTCGGTGCATACGCCGTCATCTGGTTTTATCGTCACGAAGGTCGCGGTCGGATGTCCGGGCGGCTTCGTTGGACGTTGACGGGACTGCGCCTGGCGCTCCTCGTGCTGATCGGCCTTATCGCATTGGAGCCCGTCTTCGTACGCTACGAAGAACGCAGGCAGGATGGAACGACACTGGTTGTCGTGGATTCCTCGGCGAGCATGGGCATTTCGGATTATTACCGCAACGAGGCGGATCGACAGGTTGTGCGAGAGGCCGTCGGCGAGTTGCCGGCAGACGGAATCCAACGTGTGGATGTTGCGAAGCGAATTCTGAACGACAATGCGTCAAGCCTGATCCCGGCGCTTGCGGCGAAGAATCAGGTCAGGATCGTTTCGTTCGATCGAGCCGTGACACAGATGGCGACTGTTGAACGACGTGACGTGCTCGCCGACGCCAACCCGATGCGCGTCGAGTTACCGGAGCTTGGCGCCACGGGAAATGCCACGGATCCCGGTCAGGCGATCCGGCATGCGATCAAGTCGGCGGAAGGCGGGCCGATTGCGGCGGTCGTGATGCTGACGGACGGCCGATTCAATCACGGCGAAAATGCCGCTCAGATTGCGCGGGCATTGCGGAATCGCAACACGCCGTTGTTTATCGTCGGCGTCGGCGATCCGGCCGATCCCGTCAACCTTCGGGTTGCGGAAATCAGTGCACCGAAGTCGGCCTTCAAGAATGATCCGTTCCGCGTTTCGGCCAAAGTCGAGGCGCTGGGACTATCGGGCGAATCCGTCGTGGCCGAATTGTGGGAGCGTCGAAAAGGACGCGACGAGGCGCAGCGTATCGATCAGAAGCGCGTGGAGATCGCGGGCGACGGTGTGCTTCCGCCGATCGTCTTCGAGCGCAAAGTGGAATTGCCGGGCGATGTGGGATATTCGCTTCGACTGGCGCCGGCGGCGCAAGAGGCCGTCTTGACGGACAACGAGCGCGAGCTCGTCCCCGGAGTTCGAATTCTGGATGACAAGATGAAAGTGCTGCTCGTCGCGGGCGGGCCCAGCTACGACTATCGATACCTGTCGCGCCTGTTGGAGCGGGACAAGACCGTCGAGTTGTCAACCTGGCTTCAGTCGGCGGACATCAATGCCGTGCGCGACGGCAATGTTGTCATCGAAGAGTTGCCCGTCGGCACGGAATTGATCAACCAATTCGACGCCGTCATTCTCATGGACATTGATCCGCGAGAGATCGATCCGACGTGGTCCAGCATATTGGCGACGTATGTTTCCGAGTACGGGGGCGGCGTACTCTTTGCAGCCGGCAACAAGTTCACGGGCGAATTCTTCCGATCGCCCAAGACGCGGCCCGTCGTGTCGATTCTCCCCGTCGTGGCAGATCCCGAGGCAGAGATCATCATCAACGAGTTGGGCCACTTTCAGACACGCGCGTGGCCGATCGTCGTGACGGACGAGGCCGCGGGCGATCCCATTCTGCGACAGACGGATCGGGCCGAAGACACGCGCGACGCATGGGCCATGCTCGGCGGCGTCTATTGGCATTATCCCGTGCGGCGCGAAAAGCCCGTCGCCAAGGCGCTGATGCGACATTCGAATCCGCGCATGGTGAATTCCTATGGTCCCCACGTGATCTACGCGACGCAGTACGTCGGCGCCGGACGATCCGCCTACCTGGGTATCAACACGACGTGGCGATGGCGCTCGGCGGATGAAAAGCCATTCAATCGTTTCTGGATTCAGACCTTGCGATTTCTCGTCGAGGGGAAACTCCTGGGCGGCCGGGCGCGCGGGCAGATCCTGCTTTCACAGGATACGTTCGAAGTCGGTGATACTGTCGTTGTGACGGCGCGGGCGCTGACGGAGGCCTTCGATCCGCTGCTGCTTCCGCAGTTGAACATGACGACACAGTCAAGTTCTGGGACGTCGGATGCGGAATCCGTCGGCCAGGTTGCGTTGATGCCGATTCCCGGTCGCGAAGGCCACTACGAAGGTCGATTCCAGGTACGCGAACAGGGCGCGTACAACATGAAGATTCGCCTTCCGTCGTATGACGAAGATACGGATCGCGCTCCGGAGATCGAGAAGGCGATTTTCGTGACGGAATCGAATCTGGAGATGCGGGAGACGTCGCTCGACGAGGCGGGGCTTCGCGCGTTCGCGGAGTCTGCCGGCGGGCAATACCTGAACGCATCGGAAGCGTCGAAACTTCCTGAGTTGATCCAGGATTGCAGTCGGACGGCGCGCCATCGAGGCCGCGTGCGTCCGGCATGGGATCGATCAGTCATTTTCGGCGCCCTGATTCTGATCCTGACAGCAGAGTGGATATTGAGGAAAGTCGCGAAACTGATCTAAGTGAGTATCGCGTGCATTGTGACGATGAAACACACGGCAGATAACAACACGAACCAGCTCTTTGCGCCGCTCCTGAAGCTCGGTCGGCAGCTGCGATGGTACGCCGTCGCCGAGGGCATCGGCTGGTGTCTGGCCCTTTGCGTCGCGGCGGCCGCAATGCAACTCGGGCTCGATCGACTTCTCGTTCTCGGTGTTGGGCCGCGATTCGTATTGTCCGCAGTCATTCTCGTGGCCGTGGCGAGAGAGGTCTGGCTGAGAATCATTCGGCCCGTTGCATCGCACATAGACGCCGTCGGCATCGCCCAGTTGATCGAGCGAAAGCAACCGGACAGCCGAGATGGATTGTTGAGTGCCGTCGCGTTTGCGTCGGAAGCGAATATCAATCCGCTGCGGAATTCGCCGGCGATGGTCAAGGCCGTCATTGATCGTGCCGTCGAGAGCGAATACGCCTCATCGACGCAAGGCGTCTTGCGAGGAGATCGATATCGACTGTTTCTCGGGATTGCCGGCGTGTCTCTCGCAGTCGTCGTCGCCGCGTGGGGAATTGCACCCGACACGATGCGCGCATTCGTGAGTCGCAACTGGCTCCTGGCGGAAGCCGCCTGGCCGTCGTCCGCGACGATCGTACCGGAGGGCTTTGAGGACGGCCGAATGCGTTGGCCCGTGGGCGATCATCTGACGCTTGTCGCGAGGGCGATCGATCGGGTTCCGCAGACATTACAGGCAGAGATTGACTACGCGACCGGCGACGGACTGACACGTCCCATGGATCGACGCGGTCGCGATCAATTCGTGGTCGACATTGGTCCGTTGGCGGGTTCGATGCGCGTTCGGTTCCGCATCGGGAAGTTCGGGGTAGACGAATACACGCGATGGTACGACGTCGAAGCCGTGCCTCGGCCGTTTGTCAAGCAGGCAAAAATCGAGATTCGTCCGCCAACATACGCGGGCCAGGATTCGTACGTACTTCCGCAGGGGCAAGTGTCCGCGGATCTCATACCGGGCTCGCACGTGCGAATTGCGGCCAGGTTCAACCATGCAATTGTCGAAGCATCGTTGAAGCATCGTGCGGATAACGCGAATGCGGCAGCCGCGCGGATCGACGAGGGAACTTCCGTCGTTTCGGAATTCGAACCGAGTCGTCGAGGGACCTTTTACTTTGATGTGCGGGACGCAAGCGGTCTTGAGGACACGCGCCCCGTGACGTACTCATTGAATCTGATCAAGGATCCGCCGCCGAAGGCGCGGTTGACGATTCCTGACACGGGCGAACTCGTCGTGCCCAACGCATCGTTGAATCTCGTGGTTCACTGCGAAGATAATCTGGGACTTCGCGATGTCGTGCTCGTGCATCAGGCGGATCGGCCCGGAGACTCCGACGATGCGGGCGATATGAAGCCGACATTGGCGCCGATGCCCGATTTGACGAGCGGCCAGCTTCGATTTGATTCGGAATTCGTCTGGCCCTTGCTTCCCTTGACGCTCAAACCCGGCGATCGACTGATGCTGAAGATCCGCGGAACCGATTATCAACCCGCGCATGCGCCGCAATCCTCGGACGCGGGCGCCGTGGAGGGCAGTCGTTCAGAATCGATGCCGCCCGCCAACGTCGGGGAGTCGATCGCATACACGCTGCGCGTCGTCACGCCGGAAGAGCTCCTTGCGGAGCTGGGCCGCCGTGAACATGAATGGCGGCGCGAGTTCGAGCAGATCATCAAGACGCAGGAGCAACTCAATCGCCGCGTGCTCGACATTGCGGACATGGACGACAGTGCGCTCGCGACGACGACGCGCCAGGCCCGCATCGCCCAGGAGGCAAGAACGCAACGCCAGGTCGCGGGACGCGTTCGAACCGTCTTGCGACAATTCGAGTTGATTTTTGGCGAGTTGAAGACCAACGATCTGGCCACATCGACGGTTCGTAAGCGACTTGGGCAGGGCGTCATTAGTCCGATGCGATTGTTAATGGCGGAGGACATTCCCCTGACGGCGGAATTGTTGGAGCGCTTCCGGGAAGATCTCGATCCGACGCTTTCCGGGGAGATTGAGTCGCGGCAGCGCGAGATCGTGCGGGGAATGTACGCCATTCTGGCCGAAATGATCAAATGGGAAGGATACAATGAGGCAGTGGGGCTGTTGCGCGACGTTCTGCGATTACAGAAGGACGTCAGTGAAGACACGCGCGCGGAGCTTGAACGGGAGATCGAAAAGATGTTTGAGACCAGCGATCGCGAGCGGGCCAAGCCGTGATCGGAGTCAGCCTCATGATGCGAATTCAAGAAAATCGAAGCTCATTGGGTCGGCCATTCCTGCGATGGATCGCGTTGCTCGTGTGCCTCCGTTTTGTTGGCGCGCCGAGCGCCGTCGCGCAGTCATCCGGCGATGAATCCGCTCCGGCGAACGCCCAGGCAACCGAGCCTTCAGCGAGCGACGTACTCGCGGATCGACAATCGGTCATTGGCGATCGCATCAAGCGACTCGAAGATCGTATGTTTCAGCTCGCCCAGGCCCTGAAGCAGACAGATCCCGAGAAGGCTCAGCGACTCGTGGAAGGTCTGTCGGCAATTCGTAAAGACGGCCTCAAACAGAATATCGGGGACGTCGTACGACTACTGCGCGAGCAGCAGTTCGCGGATGCGAACGACGCGCAAGTGACAGTTGAAGACCAGATGCAGGCGATTCTGAAGCTCCTCATGGAGGAGACGAACGATCTGGAAAAACAACGCGAGGAACTCAAGCGACTCGAGGAGATCCGACAGGAACTCGATGTCCTGTTGAGTAAACAGAAGGCCGCCAAGTCAAAGGCGGAACGCGTTGATATGCAAAAGCGCGTTGCTGAGGCGCTGGAGAATGCGGCGGAATCCGCGCGCGAGCTGCTCAATCGACAACAGGGCCTGAACGCCGAATCGGGGAGCGGCGGTGACAATGCCGCGCGTCCGGCTGATGCGCAGGCCGAAGTGCGCGGAGAGACGGAAGCGCTGGCGCGAGAGGTTGCAGAACTCGCTGAAACCCTGCGCGTTCTGGGCGAGGCGGATGCGGCGGACAAGTCGGAGTCAGGTGAATCTCCTGCCGACGGGCCGACCGATCCGAATGCGCCTCCGTCAGAGAACGGGGAAACGGCGGATGAATCCGGCGGCGGCGAGGCCGGCAATCCGTCCACAGGCAAGGGTGAATCTGAATCGACGCCGCAGGACGCGTCGCGCAAGGCGGAGGATGCGAAAGAACATCTCGATCGGGCCGCCGATTCGATGCAGCGGGCCGAGCAGGCGTTGCGCTCGGCAGAGGACGCCAACGCGGAAGGCGAACAGGCCAATGCGGCAGACGAGTTGCAACAGGCAATAGAGAAGCTGCAAAGCGAAGCCGAACAAATGCGCCGTCGCCTGAAACTCGAGGAAGCGGCGGACGAACAGCGGAAGCTCGCTGAGGATGCGTCGGATCTTCTCGATGATATGCGAGAAAAAGAAAAAGATGCCGGCGATCAGGACAGCGGAAAGAAATCGTCAGACAGCGAAGGCGGAGAAAAGGGCGGCGACAGCAATCAGGATCCAGGCGGCGGATCGAATCAGGATTCTCAGAGCGGCTCACAGCAGACGCCGCCGGCGTCGCCGGGGCAGCGACCACTGGAGGAGGCGATCCCGCATCAACAGGACGCCGCCAAGAAGCTCGACGATAACCTGCCAATGGAGGCCGTCGAGCAACAGCAGCAAGCGATCGAGAAGCTCGAACAGGCGAAGGAAGATCTGGATGAGCGGCTCGATCAACTCCGTCGCGAACAACAGGAGCAGTTGCTGGCGGCGCTGGAATCCCGATTTCGAGCAATGCTCAGTCGGCAACTCGAAGTCAACAAGGCCACGAATCGCCTGATTGAACTTGGCGTCGACAAATGGAAGCGATCCGACCAGTTGGAATTGGCCGAGCTCTCGGAGAAACAGCGCTGGGTCGGAGACGAAGCGGACGAAGCAATGTTCCTGCTGACAGAGGAGGGATCGACTGTTGTACTGCCGCCCTTGCTCGAAGAAGTTCGCGACGATGCCCAGGAGGTGGCCGATCAACTCGGCGCTGCGAAGGCGGATCGTGAAGTACAGATGCTCCAGGAATCGCTTGAATCCGTTCTTCGCGACATGATCGACGCGATCAAAAAACAGCAGGAAGAACTGGAGCAAGGCGGCGGTGGCGGCGGCGGCAGCGGAAGTCCACCGCTCCTGCCGGGATCCGCTGAGCTCAAGTTGCTTCGGGCGTGTCAGTTGCGGATCAACAAGAAGACGGAATCGATGTATTCGGAACTGGGCGCGTTTCCCGAGAGAGACGCCGCCATCAAGACGTCTATCGGGCGGCTCGCGATCAAACAAAGCAAAGTCGCTGAGATGGCGAAGTCGATGCATGAGTCGCTCAACAAGGCGCAGTGACGCCAGCGGGGACGGCCGATGAGTCAGTTATTGGTGCTAATGATGGCAGCGTCGGTATTTGCGTTGCCGCCCGAGAAGATGCCCGACACGCTGCCGGGGTACGACTGGACGCAGAAACCAAAGCGCGCCCCGGGCGAACCCGCGCCGCCGCCCGTTCCCGCCGATCAGGTTGTTTCGAAGTTTCTCGATCAGATGCAGAACGCATCCGGCTACGGCGCCGCATCTCGGGAATTCGTCGTCGCGCAGCGAAGCACGTTGGAATCAGAGGATCTCGGCAGTTTTCTGACGCTTGCGTACTCCGTGTTGTCTCCCGATTTTGCCAATGCGCTCGATCTCATCGACGATGAGAAGATCGAAGACGCCGCAAACCTGTTTGAGTCCCTGTCTCTTTCCGAGGATCCCTATCTGTCAGTCACGGCGGCGGGTTTCGCGGCGACGTCGATGATCGAGCTGGATCAGGTCGATCGTTGTCTGCAAATGCTTGATCGTGTTCGGGCGGATCATCATCCGATCGAAGACTACTCCACTTCTTCGGATCACTTTCGATTCATGCTCGGGTATTGTCAGGTGCACAATCTGGAGTATCGACAGGCATATGCGACGTTTGAGGACTTCCTGAAAAATCATCCAACGGCGCCTGAGCGATTGATCGTCGGCGCCCGACAGATCCTGACGGAATTGGATCGTCGCGCACCCGGTCGAATCGGCGACGTTCGAGACATCATGCATTACGCGCGGCGCAAGATCTCGAACGCCCGGATCGATGACGACTTGATCGAGCGCCAGCAGGAAGCTGTCTCCCTGCTGGACGCCCTCATCCAAGAGGCGGAAGATCAGGAGAACCAGGGCCAGGGCGGCGGAGAAGGTGGCGGCGGCAGCGGGGGCGGCGGGGATTCCGGCGGATCCAATAACCCGGGCGGCGGGGCACAACGATCGACGAAACCACAAGGTCAGGGCGATACCGGCGAATTGCGGCGCTCGCGGGCACGTCCGGGCGAAATGTGGGGCAAGATGCCGCCGCGCGATCGAGAGGAACTCCTGCAAACGCTTCAGAAGCAGTTCCCCAGTCAGTATCGTGAACTTCTCGAGCAGTACTACAAGCAACTGGCAAAGGATGCACCGACGGAATGATGATCATTGCTTCCATTCTTGCGTCTCTATTCGCCGTCGCACCTTCCGATGGTTCCGCGGATCGTGGGCTGCGCGTATTACTGCGCACGCTAGACGAAGACAAAGTGCAGGCAACGCTCGTGCAGATTACTCCCGATTCTGTGGGTGTGCTCATCGATGGCGAAGTGCGGTCCATTCCGATGGAGGACGTGCTTCGAATTTCGCCGCGCGACTTCGATGCATCCGACGCCGGCAAGACGCTTCCGGCACAATTGACGTGCTATCCCGTCGAAGGCGGATTATTGAACGGAGAAATCGCTGCCGATGCGCCGACGGGATCGCTGCGTCTGGCAGTCGGCCTGAACAAATCGATTGCCATCCCAATGACAGCCATTGCCGCCATTCGATTTGGTCCGTTGGACGACCCGACGATGGTCGCCGAGTTTGAAAAGCGCCGCCGTGATCGCAAACCGGGGCGCGATGTTCTCTTGATCGATCGAGACGGGAGGCCCTCTGTCGTTCCCGGCGCTCTTGAATCGCTTTCCTCGGATGGTTGGACGTTTCGTTTCGGCAAGAAGTCGCGTACGGGACGATATTCGAGCGCGTTCGGAGTGGTGTTGGGGTCCGCATCGGCACGCGGCGAACGTGGTGACGTATCCGTCTCCTTCGGGGCGTCCAACGAACTCTTCGGTCGGATCATCGAAGGGGATGATCGCGCGATTCTGTTTGATGCGGGTCCGATCGGGCGGATGTCGATTCCCTGGTCGTTGATTCGCGGTCTCGACTTTTCGAGCGGCCGCGTCGTGCGCCTGAGCGATCTGACGCCCGCTCGCGAGACGAATTCCACAATTGTCGGTGGCGAATGGCCAGCGAGAAGAAATCAAAGCGTCATCGGTCAGCGTCTGCGAATCGGCAGTCGATCTTATGACGACGGTTGGGGTGTTCATGCCAATTCCCGGCTCGAATTCGCGTTGGACGGGGAATTCGCGAGCTTTGTCGGCGATGTGGGAATTGATGCGTCTGTCGGCCTGCGAGGCAGCGCGGTTTTCCGCGTGGTTGCGGACGGCAAGACGCTTTTCTCGACGGACGTGATGCGGGGCGGCCAGGCCGCGAAATCGATCAAAGTGGACCTCAGCGGCTCGAAGCACCTCGTCCTCGAATGCGATCGCGCCGATGGTCTCGGCCTGTCGGACCATGGAAACTGGGTGAACGCGTTTCTAGTCCGGCGAAAGGATCGCGATCCATCGTGATGCATCCGATGAGACATGGCGGTCGTGTTCAGCCCGTCTGGATCGCCGCGGCACTTATCGTGGCGTCGGCCGCGACGCTGTTCGCCGATGAAGCGGAACTGGCGCGTGATCTTGCTCGAGTTCGCGCGTACGAACATGCGCGGGTTCGATTGATCGGCGAATGCAGACCGGCGACGGCGTGCATGTTCGACAAGGGCAGCCGGGCCGGCGGCGGCTCGGGCGTTGTCATCGATGCCGAAGGCTACGGACTGACGAACTTCCATGTGATTGCGGGCATGCTGAAGGATCGCGTCGGCGAAGCGGGGTTCGATGACGGCAAGCTTTATGAATTCGACGTTCTTGGAATCGATCCGACGGGCGATGTCGCGATGTTTCGACTGACGGATCGAGCCGATCAGAAATTCGCGCCACTGGGCGATTCGGACGCGCTGCGCGTCGGCGACTTCGCCCTGGCGATGGGGAATCCGTTCCTGCTTGCCGAAGATTACATACCGACAGTCACATTCGGAATCATCTCGGGGCTGCATCGATACCAGGCCGGCGCCGGCGAGGGCGGCCGGGCGCTGCGCTATACGGATTGCATTCAGGTTGACACGTCGATCAATCCGGGAAATTCGGGCGGGCCCCTGTTTGACCTGAGCGGACGCATCATCGGAATCAACGGTCGCATTTCGCTCGAAGAGCGCGGCCGTGTGAACATCGGTGTCGGTTATGCGATCAGCATCAACCAGATCAAGCGATTCATTCCCGCATGGCGTGCGGGCGTCACGATGAAGCACGCGTCGGCCGGGTTCACGGTTCGCGATCGTGACGGCGGCATCATCGTCGATCAGATCCTTGACGATTCGCCCGCTTATCTAGCGGGCCTACGTCTCAGTGATCGCATCGAGCAATTCGCCGGTCGCGCCATGATCTCCGCAAATCAATTCGGATCGTACCTTGGCGTCTTTCCGGAAAAGTGGCCCGTTGTCGTGAAAGTGAAGCGCGGAGAAGAGGATTTTGAGTTGTCGTTTCGTCTCGAAGACATGCCGCTTCCGAATACGCAGGGAATGGGGGGCGACAACCCGTTTGCGCCGCATCCCGTGACGAAGAAGTCGAACGTGCAGGCCGTGGAGCGGCTCATTCGACGCCATTGCGAATTCTCCGGCGGGCAGGCGCTTCTGAGCAGCGCGAAGCGAATTCGATTTGCGGGTATCCGGGAATTCGCAGACGTGGGACGTGAATCTGTTCGGCTGGACTTTGATGAAAAGCGTTCGGATGCGATGACGCTCAGCGACACGGCGACGCCGGCGGACATTGAGCAGGCGATTCGATGGATGCTGATCTCGAATCCGTCGGAGGACCAGCGAGCGTCCTTCAGCGTCGTGTCCTCGGACGAAGTATCGGGGCGTATCTGTGCAGTCGTTCGTGGAGAGCCGGAGGGATTTCCGGAGATTTCGCTCTGGCTCGACGATGACGACGGCCGGCTCATGCGCCTGGCATTCAAGGATCGATTGACCGGTCGCGAAGTGCGATATGAGTATGATGAATTCAAGAAGGATGACGGTTTCCGTTTTCCGTCGCGGCGCGTGATTTTCTTCGACGATCGGCCGTATGCGACGGAAACAATGCATGGCATCGAGGTGCTCGGATGAGACTCGGATATCATGTGCACGGCATCGCGATCGTGTTGGGCGTCACGGCAGCGGCGCCATGTGCGATTGCCGTGGCGGAGAATATTCCAGTCCGATCGGGGCCGCGTATTGTTGCGCCAAATACCGTTGAACGGGCGTTTGACCGGGCCGCGCCGGCGATCGTGAAGCTGTATGGCCGCGGGATCGGTCGCGAGCACGGATACGGTACCGGAACGCTCATCTCGGCGGATGGACAAATCGTCACGGTCCTGACGCTGCTCTCGTCTCGAAACGGGGCGCGCGTGGTGCTCGCGGACGGTCGGACGATGACGGCCAAGCTGGTCCGAAAGGACGAATATCGACAGTTGGCGCTTTTGAAGATTGAGGTCGAAAACGCGCCCTTCGTCGAGCTCGTGGATTCCGAGGGGTTGGCAATGGCCGATCCCGTCTTTGCGATGGGCAACTGGTTCAAAGTGGCCGAAGGGCGAGAGCCCGTGTCCGTTAATCGCGGGATATTCAGCATGCGCATGGCACTGAATGCCCGACGGCTGGCTCAGGATTTTTCGTATGGCGGTGACGTGCTGCTGTTTGATGCGATGACGTCGAATCCGGGGGCGCCGGGCGGGCCGCTGTTGGATATCAACGGCAACTGCGTGGGTATCGTCGGTCGTATCGTTGAAGCAAGCGAAACCAATACGCGTATCAATTACGCGTTGCCGTCCGAAGAGATTCGTGCATTCGCAGGTGGCGACGTCGCAACGCGCACGACGTCGCAGTCGGCTGACGAGAACGTCGAGAAGAAGAAACCGTTTGTCGGGATTCGCATCAGTCGGCTTGGATTTCGGCATGTGTCTCCGTATGTGGAACGCGTCCGGCCCGGATCTCCTGCCGACAAGGCCGGCGTTCAGGCGGACGATCTGGTGCTGGCGGTCAATGACGATCGGATCCGAAGCGCCAAGGACTATCGCGATGCGATCGGGCGGCTGGCGCCGGGGGACAAGGCGCGGTTCATTCTGAAGCGCGGCCAACGCGTCTTGACTGTAACGATAGAGATTGAAGAGAAGCAATGACACGTCTGGTTGTGACTGCATTCTGGTTCTCCGTTGTATCGATGCCGTGCATCGGCGCGATGGCGGACGATGACGCAAGCGATCCGTATGCGTTGGAGGCGGCCAAGGCGCGCGTGATTCGAGCGGCCGTGGCACGGGCACAGAAAAGTATCGTGACGGTCGAGACCATTGGCGGGGCGCAGCCGATCGCGACGGGGCCGCAAGGCGTGCGCGAAGAGGCATTTCGCCTTTCGGATGGACCGACGACGGGTGTCGTCGTTTCGGCCGACGGATTGATTCTCACGAGCAGCATCAACTTTGCCCGAAATCCGACTGTCATCACAGTGACACTTGAGGACGGTCGTCAATTCGTCGCCGAGCTGTTGGGGCGTGATGAGATTCGCCGTCTGGCGCTGGTGCGAATTGTCGCGAGCGATTTGTTCGTGGCCGAGTGGGCGCCGAGTGAGGAAATCCTGGTCGGCCAGTACGCAATTGCGTGTGGTCGAGGGCTCAGCGGTGATGCGCCCTTTGCGTCGTTAGGCATCGTGAGTGCTGTCGGGCGGCGAAACGGCAATGCGATTCAGACGGACGCGAAGATTTCGCCCATTAACTATGGCGGTCCGTTGATTGACATCGATGGTCGCGTGATGGGGATCTGCGTGCCGATGGCGGGCTCGGGCGGCGCGCTGGCGGGGGCCGAGTGGTACGACAGCGGCATCGGTTTCGCGATATACAAAGAGAAATTCGATCTTGTCGCGGAGCGGCTCGCGTCGGGGGAAGTGATCGAGCAGGGGAAGATCGGGATCTTTTTGGAGGAAGACGAGTCGGTGATTCGGGACTTCTTCGAGAAGCTGTTGCCGACGAAGGAGCAGGCGGTTCGGATTCGCGATGTGGTTCCGGGGACACCGGCATCGGCGTCGGGTTTGCGCAAGGGCGATCGTATTCTGGCGCTGGACGGGCAGCCGGTCGGGGATGTTCCGGAGATGCAGCGCCGGTTGAGCGATCGGGCGGCGGGCGAAGAGATTACGTTGACAATCAAGCGGCGCTGGCGGAAGTTCGACGTCACGCTGACGCTGGCGCGGTCGGAGGAGATGGGGAAGATTCGTCCGAAGAAGTATACGGATGTCGAGTTGCCGAAAGAGGTCGACGATGTCGATGATCCGGACGCGGAAACTGAACACGCTGAGCCGACGACACAGCCGGCGGATGAATGACGACCGACGACAGAGTGACGTGGCGAACACATGATATTTCGACGAGACAATGATCGGGAATCCAGTCGGTCGGCTGTGCCGTTTGCGCATCGGCGCTGTGGTTTCTGCGCGACGTTGTCTGTGATGACCACACGTGATCCACGAAGGCATTTCTGAGAATTATTCATTTGCATCATCGTTGACGTCTGTTCATGCATCTGTCGAGACATGCTTCCCGACGAATGTACGTGCAAACGGCCGCAAATTGTCGCAAACGCCCGCAATTTCTGCGTTGCGATTGCAGCATGAATGGGGCTGGAAACGGTCCCCATTTCGTTGCTTATGCCTTGTCCCCTGTTCCGCAATCTTTGTGAAAATTCGGCGAGCGAATCATCGTTCGGCGGCTGCAATTCGAGGGAATTTGCGCTAGAATCCAAGTGACGGCTGATCAGTGAATCGGTCTGTAAGATTCGGGCGCGAATGAATGCGAGGGAGGCATTGATGCAGATTCAAGTGAACACGGATCACAACATCGACGGGCACGAGCGGATGAGCCAATTCGTGTCGACCACGATTGCGGATTCGTTGAAGCGTTTCGAAAGCAAGTTGACCCGGGTCGAGGTGCATTTTCACGATGAGAATGGCCATGCAAAGCCGGGGAACGATGACAAGCGATGTGTAATCGAGGCGCGGCCCAAGGGGCTGAAGCCAATTACAGTCAAGGACGACGCGGGCTCGGTCGACGGGGCTCTGGGCGGCGCGTTGCAAAAGATGGAGCGGGCGCTGGAGCGAGCGTTCGGCAAGTTGGACGCGCGATAGGCGGGCGGGACGTCCGCATTCCGCGAAATTCGGACGCCGTGTGCAAGGATGCGAGAACACTGGCGGCCGGGCTCCGCCCCGTCATATCGTCATGGTCCAAACTTCTGGTTCTTTACGGATTTGCGGGACGACGGCTTATCACGCTTTGAATTTGGATTGTGCGCCGCGAAGGATCCCGGAGGGATCCATTGAGAATAGCCCAGCGATTTATCGCTGGGGCACGCTCCAAATCCCAATTCCGTCCCATAGGGACGGAATGAGTGCCACGCGTCTGGCTCACGCCGTCCCTCCGGGACGGCATTACGCAGAAAACTGCTCGTCGCAATCCCAGCCTTGAAAGGGCTGGGCTATTTTCGTGTCGTCCCTATCGGGACTTGGTCGAAAGCTGCCGCCGCGTCGGCAGGAACCGTCAATGGTCCCCGCAAACCCATGATGAACCGAACTTCTTGGGTTCGCACGCCGGAATCCATTAAGATTGACGCATGTCGGGGTTCACATCGGGCTATCTGTGCTCTTGTCAAAATCATCGACGTGTCTTCCGTCAACGGACGGAGACGCTCGGGGCTGTTGCCTGCCTGATCGCTTTGTGTGTCCTGGCGAGTCTGGTGACGCGTGCGGAGGCTGGTGATCCGCCGGGCGATTTCTTTGTGTCGCCGTCGGGCATCGATTCCAATCCTGGGACCATTGAGCAGCCGTTTGCGACGATCGATCGCGCACGGCTTGCGGTTCGTTCACGCATTTCCGAAGGCATCAGCGACGACATCCGGGTTTACCTGCGCGGCGGTATCTATCGCATCGAGTCGCCGATCGTTTTCGATACGGGTGATTCGCCGACCGATGATTTTATTGTTCACTATGAAGCGTATCCGGGTGAACGCCCCGTCATCAGCGGCGGCCGACAGATCACGAACTGGATCGATCATGGTGACGGGATCTGGACGACGATCGTGCCGGGCGTGGCGTCGGGTGAATGGACATTTCGCGAGTTGTTCGTGAACGGCAGGCGACGGCAGCGAGCGCGGCATCCGAACAGTGGGTTTCTGAATGTGGATGGGCCCGCTGCCGGGATCGATTCGCGGAGCGGGTTTCGATTTGTGCAAGGGGATCTGCCAACTGCGTCGGATCTGGCCGGCGCCGAACTGAACATGCTGCACGAGTGGACGACGTCGCGCGTGCGAGTTGCTAACGTGAATCACTCATCGGGCGTATTGACCACGTCGGAACTGATCGGCGCGACGGGTCGAATCGCAAGCATCTTTCAGGTCGATGATCATCCGCGATACGCCGTCGAGAATCATCCGGCGCTGCTCGATGCGCCGGGGGAATGGTATCTCGATGACGCGACGGGCGTGTTGACGTATCGGCACTTGGCCGGAGAGTTCGCAGCGACGGCGGATGTCGTGGCGCCGATCGCCACTGCGCTATTGGTTGTGCGCGGCGACTTTGAGTCGGGCGATCATGTGCGGAATCTGCGTTTCGTCGATCTGGCGTTCGAGCACTGCGCGTGGGCGTTGCCGCCCGGCGGGTATGCAACTTATCAATCCGGGTATTACGAACAGCGCAGCTTGCCGGTATATGAGTTGCCCACGGCCGTGACGTTTGAAGTGGCAAAGGGATGCGAGCTGGTTCGAACGCGGATTTCGCATTGCGGCGGATGGGGCGTGATGTTGGGGGCCTGGTGCGAGGATTGTTCGCTGATCGGAAGTGTCGTGAACGACATCGCGGGCAACGGCGTGATCGTGGGGGAAGATCGCTATCGGCGTGTCGGCGTGGGCGGTCCCTGGTGGATCAACGGTTTCTGGGAGCAGGTTGCGAAGCGCAATCGCGTGGTCTCCACTCTCGTGCAGGATTGCGGCGTCGTGTTCCAGGACTGTGCGGGCATCTGGGTGGGATTGACGGAGGCGTCTGAGATTCGAAGTAATCTCGTTCAACGGATACCGCACACGGGCGTTTCGGTTGGTGGATTGTGGAGCGAGGAACTGTCGCCCTGTCGCGAGAACCTGATCAAGAGCAATCGAATACGGCATGTGATGCAGCTGCTTTCCGACGGCGCCGGCATCTACACAGTCGGTTTTCAGCCCGCGTCAGTCATCGCAGGGAATCTGATTTCCGACATTCCGGCGCAGCCGGGTTTGTCGCAGAACAATGGGATTTACCTCGATGAAGGATCGAGCGGGTTTCAGATCAGCGACAACGGGGTCTTTGACGTCGTGCGATCGCCATTCAAGTTTCATCGTGCGGCGGCGAACACGTTGATCGGCAATACAATGCGGTTGAGCGCTCCGGGCGTAGAAGCGTATTTCCTTCAGTCGACGGCGGAAGGGGATATCGTTCGGATCGATGACGTTGTAATCGATCCCTCGTCGCCGCCGACGGGTTGTGCGTATCCTGTCTGCGGGGAAGCGGATTCGGCCGGTCTGCTCGCGGTGTACGAGCCATCGATCTACTTCGATCGGGACGGGGACGGCGAGGCGGATATCGACGATGCGTGTGTCGAGCGCGGGCCGGGTGATGTGAATGGCGACGGGCTGGTTGATGGTCGCGATGTCGGGGCGTTTGTCGATGTGTTGCTGGGGCGGACGACGAGCAGTGATGATTATTGCGCGGCGGATGTGGATGGAAATGGCGTCGTGCTACCGGGGGATCTTGTGACGTTTGTTGAGTTGGTGCTGGAGAGTGGGTGATTGCGGGATTGGTGAATCGGTTTTGCGGTCGGCGGCGCCAAATCCGTGATGCGAGATATCGCCATGACGACACGATCAATCCGAGTCCCGGATGATGCATGCTGCCTTGACTGCGGGTATTCGTTTTTCGATCTCACGAGCGATACTTGTCCTGAGTGTGGACGGGCGTACGATTCTGCGGATTCAAGCACCTATTTCACGAGGAACTCACGCAGGAGCTGGCGGACCGGTGCACGGCCGCCGTCGAGCGTCGACGCGCTGATCGTATTTGCGTCTACCGTCTATGTCTTGAACGATGTGAGCAGTCCCGGCGCACCGTCTCCGGGGGTGTGGTTCTATTTTGTCATTGCGGGAATCTGGTTGTACCACCTGTTTGACTGCATTCGTCGACATGAAGCATGTCGGCGGGATGCGCCTCGAGCCGCGAGAGATCGGAAGCCCCGTCGACGAACGCGTTGGCAGTGGTTCGTCGGCCCCGCATGCGTGGTATTGCTGCTCCCGGTCTTCCTGAGGTCTGACTGGCCGCTGCGAGCGCGTTTCGCACTGAGTCGCCGTGCATTTGAAGCGGTCCAG
>JAJDEC010000435.1 GCA_029259995.1 Phycisphaerae bacterium | reverse complement strand
GATAGACTTCGGGGGCATAGGGGCCGCATCCGACTTTATAGCCGTACTTGGATGTCAGCGACATCGCCATCAAGGTGCGGCCGTGAAAGCCCTCTGTGTAGCAGATAATGGCGGGCCGCTTCGTGGCCTGTCGTGCAATCTTGACAGCATTCTCCACGGCCTCTGCGCCGGAGTTGACGAGCATGACCTTGGTCGCGTCGCCATGCGGCAGCAGCTCGACGAGCTTTTCGCAAAGTGCGACATAGGGCTCGTAAGTCGCGACGTGTATACCTGCGTGAAGGAGCGTCCCGGCTTGTTGAATAATGGCTTCCACGACGGCGGGCGGACAATGTCCAGCGTTCATCACGCCGATTCCGCCCACAAAGTCAATTAACTCCCGGCCTTCGGTATCCACAAGGATCGCACCATGACTTGATGCAACGGTGGCCGTTGTGACCATCGGAATGCCGAGCGGCGTCACGGCTCTGCGGCGGTCGATCAATTCTTGATTGGTTGCCATAGCATCTGTCCAGAAACGAGTGTACTGCCATCGGCGTCCCGTCGCCGAAGTGATTGATATATTAACCGCTGCGTGATAATATCGTCAATCATCGCGTATCCATGCATTTTGAGGCGAGACAAGTGGGCAACATGTTAAACAATGAGCCAGACGCCGTCGACGCGGACTCAAGCGATGACATCAGCGCCGGCGGCGAACTCGGAGATCGGATTCGCCGGATCAGGAGTGCTCACGGAATATCGCAACGCGAGTTGGCCCGATCGGCGGGAATGACCAATGGCGCGATTTCAATGATCGAGCAGAATCGCGTCAGCCCCTCCGTCGCTTCACTCAAGAAGCTCCTGAGCGCGTTCGGCCTTTCGCTGTCGGAATTCTTTGCCAGCGACTTCGAGCCAGACACAAAAGTTTTCTATCGCACTGACGACATGACGCGGATCGCGGACGGTCTCCTCGTGCTTCGCCAGATCGGTGCCGGTCGCACTCAACGGAAACTGCAGGTCCTTCACGAGACATACGCCCCCGGCGGCGACACAGGCCCCGCCATGTTGTCGCATGAGGGCGAAGAAGCGGGCGTCGTTGTCCAAGGGCAGATTGAAGTCACCGTCGGCGGTCAATGTGAGGTACTCGGACCCGGCGACGGCTACTACTTCAGCAGCCGTCTTCCGCATCGGTTTCGAAATACGGGTGACAACGAGTGTGAAATTGTCAGTTCGTGTACACCGCCAACGTTCTGAGCACGAACATCAGTATTCGACCGGAATGAGGGCAGATTGTTTCACTTATGAAGCTCATCGGAATCATCCTCTATCTGCTGATCCTTTTGTTGATTGGCGCAATCGCGTCGAGGCGGATGAAGGATCTACGCGATTATTATGCGGGTGGAAAACGGTTCGGATTCTGGGCCGCGGCCTTTTCTTCAAGAGCCACAGGTGAGTCTGCATGGCTGCTGCTGGGGCTCACGGGCATGGGGGCCGTCGTCGGCGCGCAGGCGCTATGGGTCGTCGTTGGCGAAGTTCTCGGCGTCGCGGCCGCATGGGCACTTCTGTGCAAGCGTTTCAAGCGCCTGACGGATCGCTACGATTCGATCACGATCCCGGACTATCTGGAATCGCGCCTGCGAGACAAGAGTCATCGAATTCGGCTCGTCTCGGCATTCACGCTTGTCGTCTTCGTCACGATTTACGTCAGCGCTCAGATCGACGCCATCGGCACGGCGTTCGAGGGCTTTCTCGGCTGGAATTACTACATCGGCGCCATCGTCGGCTTCGCCGTCGTCCTTGTTTATATCGTGAGCGGCGGATTCGTCGCCGTCGTCTGGTCGGATGTGTTCCAGGGCACGCTCATGGTCATTGGGCTCGTGGCGCTGCCGATCTTTGGCCTCGTTGCGGCCGGTGGACTGGCGCCGACGGTCGAACAGCTTCGGCAACAAGATCCGCTGCTGCTTTCGTTGTGGGGCCCGAAAGGACAAAGCCTGGCGTCGCTGTTCACGATTCTCGGTTTCCTGGCGATCGGCCTCGGGTTCATGGGGTCCCCCCAGATATTCGTACGATTCCTCTCCATGCGCTCGGTGAAGGAGATTCGCCCGGGTGCGCTCGTCGCGATTACATGGACGCTGCTGGCCGACACGGGCGCCGTCCTTGTTGGCATGGTCGGGCGCACGTTGTTGATGACGCCGTCCCAATCGACGATCGATGAGATCGGAGCGGGCGGTCAGCAGGTGCTGCCGAGGCTCGTCTTAGAAGTTGTGCCGGATTGGTTGGCAGGCCTCTACATCGCCATCGTGCTGGCCGCGATTATGTCCACGGTCGACTCGTTGCTTGTACTGGCCTCGAGCGCGTTCGTGCGGGATTACTATCAGAAAGTCCGGCATCCGAATATGTCGGACAGGGAGCTGCTCGGCCGCAGCCGAACGATGACGTTTCTGCTTGCAGCAGCAGCACTGGTGATTGCGTTCTCCGTCGCCGCGTTGGTTCCGGGACGAACCGTATTCTGGTTTGCCATCTTTGGTTGGTCGGGTATTTCGGCAACATTCTGTCC
>JAJDEC010000434.1 GCA_029259995.1 Phycisphaerae bacterium | reverse complement strand
GTGAGAACATTTTCGCCCGTCGCCGCATCCCAGAGTTTCAAAGTCTCGTCACTACTCCCCGAGACGATCTGCTTGCCATCCGGGCTGAACGCGACGGAATGGACGTTATCTTCATGCCCACGGAGCGTGAAGACCTCGTCGCCAGTCGCCGCATCCCAGAGTTTCAACGTCTCGTCAATACAACCCGAGACGATCCTCTTGCCGTCCGGGCTGAACGCGGCGGAACTGACGGAAACAGCATGTCCTCGGAGAGTGAGAACATTTTCGCCCGTCGCCGCATCCCAGAGTTTCAAAGTCTCGTCACTACTCCCCGAGACGATCTGCTTGCCATCCGGGCTGAACGCGACGGAGAAGATTATCCCATCATGCCCGCGGAGCGTGAGGACCTCTTCATTCGTCGCCGCATCCCAAAGAGTCAGCGTACCGTTGACACCTCCCGAGACGATCCGCTTGCCGTGCGGGCTGAGCGCGGCGGCACTGACGATGTCAGGGTACCCGCGAAGCGTGAGAATGCTGCGATCGGACAGGTAATGCAGGTACTGCCATTCCCAGGCCCGAAGATCCTCCGGACACTCCTGCAGCAGCTCCTTCATGCGCCGGATTTCGTTGTATTCGTAGGCAACCTGTGCCAGAGAGATCGAATGGTAGTAGCCTCTCAATTGGAGCGCTCCCGCGCGCTGGTCGGCCAGCGCGCGGGCCTGGCGTTCTTTTTCGGCGAGGTTGAGGTTTTCCTTTGCGCGCGTGTCGGCCTCTTCTCTTGCTTTCCGCTCCTTTTCTGCAATCTTCGCATAGTCCCTCGCAAGGCCACGGTTCTGTTTTGAAAGTACCGACATCGTCACACCCCAGCCGAGGAGCAACAGGACCAGAATCGCTGCTGCGGCCGCCGGCGCCTTGTATCGCCTCAACTGCTTCTTCAGCACATAGAACGCCGAGTCGCGCTTGGCCTCAATCGGTTCGTTGGCCAGGTAATGCTCGACGTCGTTCGCAAGTTCCCCCGCGCTTTGATACCTTCGCTCCCGCTCTTTCGCCAGCGTCCGCAATACGATCGTCTGCACTTCATCATCGATCGGGCATTCGCCCGCGCGAAGCTTCTTTCTGCTCGTGCGCGTCGTCACGCCTGAATCACTCGTCCAACTCCGGCTCGGCGGCGTCGGTTGCGTTTCCGCGATGTGCTTCAGCACCTCCGTCATCTGGCCCACGACGGGATAGGGATATTGTCCCGTCAGCATCTGATAGAGAATCACGCCCAGTGCGTACACATCCGTGCGAATGTCGATCTTGTCGGGATTGCCCTCGGCCTGTTCCGGCGACATGTACGGCAACGTGCCCACGACCTGCCCCGTCAGCGACAGCACGGTCTCCTGGCGATCCACCATCTGCTTGGCCAGACCAAAGTCCAGCACGCGAGGCTCGCCGTCTGAATCGACGAGAACGTTTGACGGCTTCAAGTCGCGATGGATCACGCCCTTTTGATGGGCGTAGTTGACGGCGCCACACACTTTGGAAAAGAGCGTCAGCGTGTCTTCCAGCGAGAGCTTCTGCTTGTGGACGTACAGGTCGAGCGGCTCGCCGCGGACGTAGTCCATCACGCAGTATTGCCTGCCGTCGCTGGTTTGGCCGGAATGAAAGATGGCGATGATGTTGGGATGCTTGAGCTGAGCAACGAGCTCGATTTCGCGCTCGAAGCGCTTCCGGGCGGCCTTCGAGGCGTAAGGTCCTTCCAAAAGCACCTTGATCGCAACTTTGCGCTTGGTGGAGCGTTGGATCGCCTGATAGACGACGCCCTGACCGCCGCGATGGATCTCGCGAAGAATCTCGTAGCCGTCGATCGCTTCGGAAAACGGCGCCGTCCCCTGCGAATCCGCGGCAGGCAGCGTGACATCGCCTGCACCTGCGGCATCTCCCTCTGGCCCGGGATCTGAATCGCCGAGACCATTGAGAATGTCTTTCGCTCGATCGTCAAATGAATCTGCTGGCATTCGGCTCCCGCCCGGCATGCAACAACAAGGACAAGCGTATCACGATAGACGCTTACGTCTTGCGATTCTCTTTCCTCGGGATCATCGCTCGATTGACACTCGCAAACCTGGACATGCCGCCCATCAATTCCTGGAGCTTCGTCAGCGCCCGATGCCCGATGGATCTGACGCCGGAAACTGTGTTGCCCAAATTCGACGCGATGACAGGCCAATCCTCATTCTCGAACAATCGGGCGACAATGACGAGCCGTTCGTTCTCGTTCAATTGCCCCAAGGCAACGCGAACCGCGGATGAGATGTCTTTTCGCGCAAACACGCGACTCGGCGTGCCGCTCTCGGCCGCAACGGCGTCAATCGAATCACCAATGCGACTCGCCATATCGTCGGATACACGCACCCGCCTCGCGCCGCCTCCGCGCTTGGCGGCCCCCGCAGCCCGCGCGGCGTCAATCGCACGACTCCGGGCAATTCGCTTCAACCAGCCGAGAAACGCGCCCTCGCCGTTCGGAGCAAAATCCGCAATGTGAGCCACGACATAGGAATAGGTATCCTGCACGCAATCTTCGGCGGTATACGTCGGACTCAGCTGTTGCCCGATCTCGAAACCTACGGCGACAAGAAGCGGGTCATACGATTCGGCAAGCAACGCGTTCAGCGCGTCGCCGTTGCCGGCCCGAGCGAGTTCGAGCATCTCAAGTTCCCAGGAACTGGAATCCGACATGTTCATTCTCCGTACGGCGAAGGGAATCGCAGTCTCTGACTTGATAACCACCAGAAACCGCAGTCGCACTCGGCCCAAGGCAGCGCGATGCGCGCAGACGGGCAATCTCGGCCGCGTCACGCCCCGCGCCTGAAATCAAGCTGTAACTTGCTGCGCATGCATGAAAGCGAGTCTCATTATAACTGCGTCTGTATCAGCGTATCCATAATTCCGCGATCCCCACGAGCGACAACCTTCTTACGCAACCCTGACCATCTCGGCTGAAACAAGCCAGGGCGTTGAGCCTGGATCCAGGCACCCTGAATCTCGCCCCGCCTCTGACGATCCGGCCATAGCGCCGGGCAGGAACGCCGCATGGCGTCATCCTAAAGAACTCGGCACATGCCTTCGCCATCGGATGCGCCAATCAGGGCCGGGATCAGCAGGGTTCCAGGCAATCGCGTGTTTGGGTTGCGCATTGACCTGAGATCCCTGAATCAAGACGAACTGCATTTCCGCTTCGAGAATCTGCACGAATCGATTCGACACTTCGATGCCCTGGCAGCCCGTGGTGAAAGTGCTTCGAGGCCAGCGGCGCGGCATTTCGCGTCAGATCGAGGGAACGAAACGGAGGCGAATCCTGAAGATTCACTGAGTATCGTGTACGAAGCGCTGGCGTGAAATGGCCGTCGATGGTCCGAATGACTCGTGCCACGAGCTGCCTGGCGTTCGGGCTTTTGGGGGGCTCTTCACGGGTTGCGGGGACCGTTGACGGCTCTTGTTGACGTGGCGGCTGCATTCCACCAAGTCCCGGTAGGGACGACGTGAAAATAGCCCAGCCTTTTCAAGGCTGGGAATGCGATGAGCGTTTTCCTGCGCATTGCCGTCCCGGAGTGACGGCGTGAGCCAGGCGCGTGGCACTCATTCCGTCCCTACGGGACGGAAATTGGTCATTGGATCCGCGTGCCCCAGCGATAAATCGCTGGGCTATTGTCAATGGATCCCTCCGGGATCCTTCGCCTGGATTGCTCTCAAGGGATCGTTCCGGGATCCTTCGCGGCACACAATCCAACTTCCAGAGCGTGATACGCCATCGTCCCGAAAATCCGTGAAGAACCTTTTTTTCGTCAGAACGAAGATTCTGCAAACTCTTTCGAGCGCCCTCCTGTTCGTCCTCGCTTAGGTCCGTGTCGGCAGGCGCTGCCTGCGATCCGACTGAAAGCAAAGTTGGCCCTGGTACAAAGGAGAATCCCGATGACACGCTCACGAAACATCGTCCTGCTCCATCTCGTTGCGATCACAGCGACATCGCTTGTCGGCTGCTTCGATGCACCGGGGCGGTCAAGCGGAACGCCTCATTCGATCGGTGACACATTCCTTGGATTCGATCCGTTCCTCGGAACGTTCGATCAAGGTTTCAACACCTATGATGATTGGAACACCGGCATATTCGACTACTACGAATACGACACGACCGAGGACTTCTACGACAAGGACTTCTATTACGGAGACTATCTGTATGACGACTTCTACTACGAGGATTTGTACTTCGACGACTACTACTATGAGAACTTCTACTACGACGACCTCTATTTCGAAGATGACTACGGAGATTTCTGGTACTACTAGCGGCGACGCCTCATTCTTCGGTTGATTCGGATTGACCGAAGTCTCTGTTCAACAAGGGCGACATCCGAAGCATCGGGTGTCGCTTTCTTTCATTGCGCTTCCGATTCCCGCGGGCGACAAACTGCAATTCGAATTGTCATGCGTTGATCCTGCGACGCGTGGGCGCGTTGCTCGTCATTCTGATACTCGAACCATGATCGTGCTCGCGCGAGTGAACTGAGCTTCAAGCGAAACCACAGGAAGCAAGTTCGACTCAGAGAATTGAGCGATGCGAACACAAGTTGCATTGGCATTCGAATGATTCGTGGGCCTGCGGCCTGCGAACCCAACTGGGTCCATGCATTCTGAGCGCCCCAATCAGGCCGAATCAGGCCAATGCGGTTGAGCCTCGCAAGATACATGCGTCGTTCCGCCCCCCGTTCTCGGCAACGCGCAAGAGCGAGAACCCAGGAACGAAAGATTGTTCAGACGCATCGCTACGGATTGATCAACAGATTGATAAAACCGCCAATGTCAGATCCGTTCAGCAACCCGTCGCCGTTCATGTCGGCGATACAGGTCTCCAGGGGCGACGGGTTTGACGACACCAGCGTGCTCGAGAAACCGGCGATGTCGTTGATGTTGATCTGTCCGTCAGCGTTTGTGTCGCCGAGCATGACGATTCGCGGTTCGTCCGCAATCATTCCATCGCCGTAAGCGCCCGCCGTCACCAACACGCCCCCAACATACAGATTGATTCCGTTCAGGTTGACGACTGCGCCGGTTTCGAGCGTCAGGCTGTCGCAATACGCGGCCTCCGGCATCGACGATTCATGATTCATCGCCATGTCGACGAGGCTCACGTGAGCACTCGCCGTCACGACGACATTCGCGAATCCGAAGTCGACACCGACGCCTTCGCCGATATCCTCGCTGGCCGCCTCGATCGTCGACCAGCCCGACAGTTCGCAGGGCTGGATGGATGCGCTTTGTCCGCCGCTCAGCATCAGCGTCGATCCTGATTCCCAGAACCAGACCGGATCGGCCGACGTTTCTTCCTGTCCGACGACCACGTCGTTCAACAATGATCCCGACAACGCAATTGTGCTGCCGACCGACAGAGACGCACCGTCGTCCATGATCAGATCGATCGCAGTCAGGCTCGAATCGTCAATGATCAGCGAACCGTTCTGACGCACACGAACATTCCCGTTGATCTCACCGCTCGAATTATTCGTCAATGCCATGGTCGCCGTCAGGCCCGGTCCGACCTGACTGTCGCCGATCTCGCACGAATTCACACTGACCAGCATTCCATTGTTCACTGTGACGACGCCGGGCTTGTTCATTGCGCCCGACTTGGGAAACACGATGATCGGACCGCAACCATCCACCGTGCTCCCCGTGATCTGAATCGTCCCGCCCTGCGCCGTCATCGAGAAACCGGAGGGGAACGGCAACTCCGACACGTCGGCCAGGATGTTCATCGTACCGCCGTCAACGGCATAGGATCCGGAGCCGGATACCGGCGTCTCGATATTCAGAATTCCGTCCTCGATCGCACGAAAGACACCATTGTTGGTTTTGACACCCGGGACGGCAATGCGAAGCATGCGTCCGGCCTGATCCGCAAGAACATCACTTTCGTTAATCAACGTTCCGATGATCTGCCCTTCTCCGCAAATCCTGTGGCCGAGTGCATTCGTAATCGATTGCTCAACGAAGTTCGAACCGATGATTGAAGCGTTTTGATCGCTCAATCGCGCCTCGCCCGTGGCGCCTTGAAGGACGACATCGGCCGCTACCGGCACGACTGAACCCTCAACGAGAATCTGATCAAGATTGTTGATCGTCCCGGACAGTTGCCCCGTATTGCCACTCGGAACCACAATGTCGATTGTTGTCAATGTGGTCAACGTTCCGTTGTTGAGCAATTCGACGACACCACCGCCAAGGCCCTCCACCGATCCGCCGGTGACCGACTGCCCGATGATCTGTACCTTGCTGCCTGCCCCGATTGCGCGAAGTACTCCCGACGGAGTTTGATTTACATCCGCCGCATTGAGAACCAGACTGTACGCGTCTTCAGCGATGATTTGTCCATCGTTGAAGATCGGCGTTGACGAGGCGAGATTGCGAGTAAACGGCGAGCCTCCACTCCCGGCATTCACCTGCAGTGTCGCGCCGTTCAGAACCGACAAGGCCTCCAGACCCGGGTTGATGTTCAGCGTCACGACGTCCGCGACGCCATCCAGAATGACACTGAAACTCAACGGACCATTCAGGATGTTGTCCGGGAAGATCATCGGACACCAATTCAGATCGTCGCTCCAGTTGCTGCCGCTGCCGAGCCCCGTCCAGGTGCTGATGATCGCGAGCGATTCGCCAGTCGGGTCGTCCGGAATGCCGTTCAAGTCACAATCTCGGAAATGTTCGTAGCAACCCATGTCGACGACTGGAGTCAGCGAGGAATCTCCATCGCTCTCCTGGATACGATTACTGCCATCAAGATCCGTCGAAATCGCCCCCCCAATCGTTCCGTCGACGTAGTCGTTGTCGGCGGTATCCAAGCACGGCGAGAACTGCATCACGTGATAGTCATGTATTTGGTACTCTGCGCCCATTGTCCCTTCGGACAAGAAATCACCCAGCACAGTGATTGTGGTCTCCGTGTTTGCAACAATCAGCGACTGACGCGGCTGCGAGGTATTTGGATTTACGAACTTCCCGACGAATTGATCGGGAACGAAGCTTGCCGCGGCATCGGCAAACGTCGTTTCGGTTGCCGAAAGTTCGAGCATTGCATCGACAGTCCAATTACTCGGTTGCGGTCCACCAAAAAACAGCGGGTCGGCATCGATACCGTTGCTTTGTGTACACGCTCCGCACGCCGAGATACCACCCTCCAGATCAGAGTGATCGATCGTTACCGCTCCGCCTGAGCGGACAATCTCGGCACCTTGCCCGATTCCGCCCCACAAAACTGAATTCCGAACCAAGAGGGTTCCGCCGCCGTTGTGAATGGCCTGACCTGACAATGGTTGCGATTCGAAGAGATTCCCACTGAAAGTACTGTTGACGACAGTCACGTCGCCGGATGGCGGAACTCCGTCATTCTGGATGGCAGCACCATGAACCACAGCTTGGTTACCGACAAGAAGGCTGTTCACAAGGAGCAAATTGGCATTATCCATTACGCGAACAGCGCCGCCGTCCATTCCGGCGAGATTGCCTGCGAAGATACAACTCGTCACGTCGACTGCTACGTTGGTCGCCATATGCAAGGCCCCACCGCCCGATGCCGGGGCCGCGAGTGACTCATTACCAATAAACGTGCATCGACTCAACGTCGCAAAGCCAGTATTCACGACGGCAATACCGCCGCCGTGAACCGACGAATTGTCTATGAATGCACAATTCGTCACGATGGGATCACTAGCGACGTTGTACAAACCGCCGCCGTTGGTTGCAGAGGAGTTCGCGGAAAGCGTACATTGGTCGAGAACGAGACTGGAAACGTTGTGGTTGTCGATTGCGCCGCCCGAAGCAATCGACACGTTCCCTATGAACGAGCAACTCACAATCTTCGGATGACTGGCATTGTTACTGATCGCTCCGCCATTTCCCGTCACGAGCGTCTGATTGCCCCTGAACGTGCATCCTGTCAGCATCGGCATCGGATTGCTGACACCATCGTTTAGCATCGCGCCGCCGTCACCGTCGGCGCGATTGTCGATAAACTGGCAGTTCGTGAGGATCGGGCTGCAGTCTTCCTCATTTCGCATCGCGCCACCGCCGCCGCCGTTGGCTGCGACGTTGTCGCGAAAAATGCAATTGTCCATCGTTGGATTTCCGTTGAAATCGTAGATTCCTCCGCCGCTTGTCGCCGAATTGCTGTCGAACACACAATCGGTCAACGACGGGCTGCAGTTTGCAATCTGAATGCCTCCACCTTCAAGGTCCGTGGTGTTGTTTAGAAACATGCAGGATTCGAGAATGGAATCTGAATCCCCGAGGAGGAGCCCTCCCCCTCCGTTCTGTTCAGCTCGATTGCCCTCGAACAGGCAATTGGAAAAATGCACCACGCTGCCAATGTGACTGAACGCGCCGCCACCGCTGCTCATTGAGAAGTTAAACCGGAACTTGCAGGCGCTGATCGTTGGATGACCCGCGCCCACGATCAAACCGGCGCCCGCGGGATTGCCGTCGGTCCCATCGGAATTTCCGGCTGTCACAATGAACCCGTCCAGCACAGCCCCCGAATCAACACCGTCCCCTCTCAGGACATGCAGGCTGTTCTCCGAATATCCTGAATAGTCGGATCCGACGGGATCTGAGTCGTCATCGTCGGCCAGGTCCCCGCTCAGCACGGTCTCGTTCGCCTCCGGATCACGCACACCTCCGCCGTTCGGATAGCCACCGAGAATCGCAACGCCGCTGAGCAACTGAATCGTCGCATTTCGATCGCCGCTGCCCGCGCGGACCACCGTCGGAACGCCGTCATTGAGATTGACGCCGCCATCCGGCTTGTAGATACCTTTCGCCACGCGAATCTCTGTGACGGCGCCGCCGGAGGCCTCGGCCGTTCGCAGTGCATCCTGAAGGTCGACAAATGCGTTGGCGAAGTCTACACCCGTTTCATCACCTGTCGCAGTGGCGTCAACATGCAGAATCGATGGAATCGGCGAACTGCCAAACTCGTAGGCGCCAATGTCCACAATCGGAGTCACGCCGCAGTCCCCTGGAGAAAGGCCCAGGCAATCCGACGTCGCAGGATCATCGACCCGCCGAATCTGGAGATCCAGATCGACGCCGATCAGTGGCTCAACGGCCGGAGTGTTCGCATTGGCGTCGTTCTTGCCGCGATCAATGTAAAATGAATTCGGTGACAGGCGCAAGTCGTCGTCGCTGGTTCCAACAACGTTGTCTGCGCCATCATTATCGAGAAAAAACGGATCGCCGGACACATTCGATCCACCGAGCCCCG
>JAJDEC010000433.1 GCA_029259995.1 Phycisphaerae bacterium | reverse complement strand
TCGAGCCGCGACGGCCGTGCAGCGTCCCGAAAAACCCGATGTGTGGCCTCAACAAAATCTGACGGCAACGCATCAAAAATGTTCGGCACATACGTTTGCGGGTTCCGATCGACCAGCGGAAACCAGGTGCTCTGGACCTGGACCATGATCCGATGTCCCGGCTGGAATGTGTGCAGGACGTCAGGGACCTCGAACTGAACCCGGGCCGGCGCGTCGGGTACAAACGGCTCCGGCCGTTCCCGACTGTTTCGGTATCGGCCGCGAAAGACTTCGGCCCGGACGAGATACTGGTATTCGCCCAGTGCGCGAGCCCGAGGCCATGGGCTTCGAGAACCGGCGCCTTCCGTCGGTGTGTCCGGCGGCAGAACATCGATGAGCTTGACGATCCAGTCGGCATCCGTCTGCGACGTCGACACCCAGAGATCGGTCATGATCGGCCCGGCAATTGTGACGGACTCCGTCAGCGGCGGCGTCTTGTAGACCAGGACGTCCGGCCGCGTCGCGGCAAAACGCTGATCGTCCGTCATGAATTCCCGCGTCATGCCCGTGACGATTTCTTCGGTATACGGAACGGGCCTGGCAGGATCGCTGTCGAATTCATCGAACGCCATGCCGGATTCTCGCGGAGCGTCGAATGAAAGATCATTGTCGGCCCGGAAATACAGCGATCGCTGCTTCATCCGCTTCGGCGGCCATGCCTCAAACGCCCGCCATCGATTAGCGCCCGTCTCAAAAACGGACGCTTCGGGAATATCAATCGAACCGTTGCCTTTCAGAAAGTGCTCGAAAAAGGGAGCTTCCAGCTGCTCCTGAAAATAGTTGCTCGTCTTGCTGCCGAATTCGATGTTGCCGAGTCGATCGCCGTCGGTTCGATGCCAACCTCCGTGAATCCAGGGCCCCATCACCAGGACGTTGAACACGTCGGGATTCTTCGCTTCGGTCGACTCGTAAATCTTCAATGGACCGTAGAGATCTTCGGCGTCGTACCAGCCACCGACCGTCATCACGGCCGGCGCCGCGTTCTTGAGATGGGGAAGGATGTTTCGTGCCTGCCAGAACGCGTCGTAATCCGGATGGGCGGCCATCGCGTTCCAGAATGGAATTTCATCGTGGAGATACCTGGCGTTGGCGTTCGAGAGCGGTCCCATATCAAGATAGAACTGATAACCGTCCGGCGTCGGAAACGCGAATCTCTGCCAGTGCGATGTCGTCAGTTCCTTGCGCACGGGGCCGAACCCCGCCATGAAGTTGAAGGCGGGCGCAAGGAAGAACGCGCCGTGATGATGGAAGTCGTCGTACCACCAGTCGGCGATGGGCGCCTGCGGGGAGACGGCTTTCAGAGCGGGATGGGCGTCGATCATGCCGGCGGCGCAATAGAAGCCCGGATACGAAATCCCCCACATGCCGACGTTGCCGTTGTTGTTGGGCACATTGTCAACGAGCCACTCGATCGTATCGTACGTGTCGCTGCTTTCGTCGAAGTCATTCGAACCGTTCTTGATCGCCCGATGCGGCCGCATATTGACGAACTCGCCTTCGGACATGTGGCATCCGCGGACATCCTGGAAGACGAAGATATAGCCGCCCTGCATCAGGCCGGGATTGTCCGTGAGCTTCGACGGGTATTCGCTCTCGCCATAGGGCCTGCAGCCGTAGGGTGTTCTGCGCATGAGAATCGGATAGGTCCTGCTGGCGTCACGCGGCGAATAGACGACCGTGTGCAGCTTCTTTCCGTCTCGCATCGGAATCTGATATTCGCGCTTGGCGTATCGCTGTTGGATGGAATCCGAATCGTTCGGCGCAGCGACTGTCGTCGATGATCCGGCAATGCCCTGGGAAACGACGGCTTCCGTCGATTGCTCCGCGGCACAACCGATTCCATTCGACAATACAGCAAGACAAATCGGCAATCCGAACCAGACGACTCGATTCCACAACATCGCGATCATCACTTCCTCCATCCGCGGCCGTGTGACGAAATGAACCTTTCGGACACAGCGGTTATCAGACCGGGCCGCGAGTGTAGGCAGGCTGCCGCGCGTTCTCAAGCGCGTGTTGCGGAATGTCATCACGTGTGTCGCCGCGACGCCTTCTGCTGCGTGGAATCAACGCGATTCCGCGGACGCATCCATGACATCGTCACTCCCGCCTGCGGCGAGCTGATCTTACCGGCCGACGCGTCTGGCATCGAATTTGCACATCCCAATCACACGCAAGCGACATGTGGATCGCACGACACGACAGAACACAAAGGGGTAGGCGATGATGATTCGAAAACAGAACCGATTCAAGCGACGCGGAACCGCAGTGGTTGAGACGGCCGTCATCCTGCCGATCGGACTCGTCTTCGTACTCGGCGTGGCCGAGTTCAGCCTGATGCTGATGGCTCGACAGTCCGTCGCGATCGCCGCCCGAGAAGGCGCCCGCGCCGCCGCCCGTTCCGGCGGCGACTTTGGCGACGTGGACGCCGCCATCGATCGTGTGATGACGAATGCCGGCTACGCCGGCTATACATTCGAGACCAACGTCAACGAGATCGATTACGACGATCGACGCGTCAGCGTTCGCGTCTCGCTGCCCTGGGATCGGTTTGCGATATCCGGTGACTTGTTCGGTGGAGGCACGTGGAATATCAACGTCGAAACGACGATGCGACGTGAAGGCGAAGCACCGCGCGGATAACGAAGCGCCCCCCGCCTCGGACCTCGATGCGCCCGCAAGACGGGGTTTGCTCCCTCTACATCGCCCGAGAGAGGATCGATGTCGTCAATTCAAACAGAGAACTTCGAATTCATCGGGAAACGCGCAACAGTCAGCGCGCCGACGATTTTCTCCGGAGGTGCTCAAGGATCATCAGCACCAACAGAAACCCTAAGAACACGTCGTAAACCGCCTTTCTCATACCGCTCCCTGCGATCGAATCACGCGATCGGGTTCGACAATTCCGCAAGTCGTGGGTAACCTCTGCGACCCTGACATATAGAAAATACAGCGCGTCGAAGCGGACGGCTTCTATATCTCGACGGCATTCTTATAAGACACTCCGAGCCCTTTCTATGGCCTCTCATCAGAAACCCGAGACTTGGCGACGGCTCTATCCATTCGAAAGCCGATACTTCGAACGCAACGCATTGCGCATGCACTACGTCGACGAAGGCGCCGGCGCGCCGATCGTCATGTTGCACGGCAATCCAACCTGGTCGTTCTACTATCGCGAGTTCATCAAGGCGTTTCGCGATACGCATCGTTGCATCGCGATGGATCACATGGGTTGCGGTCTGTCCGATCGCCCCGAACCGGATCGATACGACTATCGACTTGAGTCCCGCATCGACGATGTCGAAGCGCTGCTCGATCATCTCGGCGTCAATGAGAACGTGACGCTCGTCGTTCACGACTGGGGCGGGATGATCGGAATGGGCGCCGCATTGCGCAAGCCCCAGCGGATCGCGCGAATTGTCATTCTCAATACGGCGGCCTTCATGCTGCCAATGCGCAAGACGTTAATGTGGCAAGTCGCCCTGGCGCGACAAGACAACTTTCTGACGAGACTGCTCGTCCGCGGATGCAATCTGTTCTGCTGGGGCGCAGCGATCGGTGGATCCATGCGCGGTCTCGATCGACTCGTGCGCGACGGACTGCTCGCGCCATATGGAACGGCCCGCGATCGACTGGCCGTGCATGAATTCGTCAAGGATATTCCGCTGGCGCCCGGCGATCGGAGCTACGACACGGCGAAGGCAATTGACAACGGGCTTTCAGCGATAAGCGACGTCCCCATGATGATCTGCTGGGGACAGCAGGACTTCGTCTTCGATGACGACTTTCTCGCGGAGTGGCGGCGGCGATTTCCACAGGCCCATGTGCACGTGTTTGAAGATGCGGGGCATTACGTGATGGAAGACGCGCGGGAGCGAATCATCGAGCTGACGCGCCATTTCCTGACGCAAACGACTGCGACGAATTCTCAGCGATTCGAAGCAGCTTCGACGCCTGTCCTGTCGCCCGCTACAAGCGGATAAATTCGAAATGCACTCCGAAGAAGAAAAGACAATGCCGGACCACAATGCGGCGATGGAGTCGTCTGACACGCAATGTGCGTCCGGGCCCGTCAATGTCGCCGCCCATCTCCCTCGAATGGCTGCACTGCAACCCGAAACGCCGGCGCTCGTGTGGCGAACAAGCCGGGATCGCGCCGGTCGCGCCGTCTACTCCCATCTGACATTCAAACAACTCGACGAGGAGTCCGATCGATACGCCCACGGGTTTGAATCGATCGGGATACGTCGCGGCATGAAGACGATACTCATGGTGCGACCGAGTTCCGAATTCTTCGCGCTGACGTTTGCCCTGTACAAGATCGGCGCCGTGCCTGTGTTGATCGATCCGGGCATGGGCAAGCTGCGGATGGTCGACTGCCTTCGCGCCGTCGAGGCCGAGGCGTTTGTCGGCATTCCGATCGCACACGTACTGCGTTGCATGTTTCCGTCGGCGTTTCGTCAAATCAGCGTGTGTGTGACCGTCGGGCGCAAGCTCGGCTGGGGCGGCCATCGGCTCAGCGATCTTCGCGGCGACGCGTGGCGGCGCTACGAAATGGCCGACACGCAACCGACGGATCCGGCGGCGATCATCTTCACGACGGGAAGCACGGGACCCCCAAAGGGCGTGCTGTACGAACACGGGATGTTCGACGCGCAGGTGCGCATCCTTCGCGAACACTTCGGCATTCAGCCGGGCGAAGTCGACCTGCCGACGTTTCCGCTCTTCGCATTGTTCGATCCGGCACTCGGAATGACGGCCGTGATTCCGGAAATGGATCCGACGCGGCCGGCGTTCGTCGATCCAACGTTGATCATCGAGGCGATTCGGGATCAGGACGTCACACACATGTTCGGATCGCCCGCGCTGCTCAATCGCGTCGGACGATATGGCGAAGCGAACGCCGTGAAGTTGCCCTCGATTCGCCGCGTGGTTTCGGCCGGCGCGCCCGTACCGCCAGCGACGCTGAGGCGATTCAGCAGGATGTTGAACGACGACGCCCAGGTGTTCACGCCCTATGGCGCGACGGAAGCATTGCCCGTCGCGTCGATCGGCAGCCACGAAATACTCGGCGAGACCGCCGCCGTTTCGGCGCAAGGCGGCGGCACCTGCGTCGGCCTTCCGGTACCGCATGCGACGGTTCGCATCATTCGACTCATTGACGAGGCCATCCCGAACTGGTCGGAGGACTTGCGCGTGGCCGATGGAGAGATCGGCGAAATTGTGGTAAAGGGGCCGGTCGTCACGCGGGCGTATCTGACGAGCGAAACGGCGACGCGCAAGGCGAAGATTCCGGACGGCGACGATGTATGGCATCGAATGGGCGACGTCGGTCGCATGGACAGGCAAGGTCGAATCTGGTTCTGCGGCCGCAAGGCGCATCGTGTCATCACAAAAGACGGACCAATGTTTACGATTCCCTGCGAATCGATCTACAACGCACATCCGAAGGTCTTTCGGACGGCACTCGTCGGCATCGGTCAGGCACCGAATCAGGAACCGGTCATCTGGGTCGAACTCGACCCGGACGCGTGCACGCGCGCCGAACGCCGCCGTCCGAAAACGATTCTGGACGAGCTTCGACGGCTGGGCGCGAATCACGCACTCACGCAGGGCATTCGCGACATTCGTGTTCACGGCGGATTCCCCGTTGACATTCGCCATAACGCGAAGATTTTCCGGGAAAAGCTGGCCGTCGAGGCGGTTCAGACAAGGCCGTGACGAACCCCTCGACGGGTGCCCGTCGAGCGCCGGATCGAGCGGCCGCTGCGCCGCGCGTCGTTCCCATAACTCCAGTCAGGTCCGATCTTTGAATCATGATCCACAAGTGGACCGCCCCAGTCGCCCAAATCGTTGCTTCCCACTTGGTGACGGAGTAGAATC
>JAJDEC010000432.1 GCA_029259995.1 Phycisphaerae bacterium | reverse complement strand
AGCTTCGACGCGCTTGCGAGTGATCTGTAACGCCCTTTCAGGGCTTATTGCTTTGTGTTGGCCGCGAACCCGGGATTGCGCTTCGACCGCGTTCGCGATCTGCACTGACTTCGGGCTGTCCTGTTTCGCTCTTTCAGAGCGTGTGCGAAGGATGCACGGAGATTGTCCCGGTAGGGACGATGTGAAAATAGCCCAGCCTTTCAAGGCTGGGTTGAATTTGCGCTTCCCCCAAGATCAGCCATCCCGGAGGGATGGCGCGAACGCGCGTCGCACTCGCGCCGTCCTTACAGGGCGGCAATCATCTTCTCGGCGACGCACAAACCCAGCCTTGAAAGGCTGGGCTATTGTCGCTTGATCCCTACGGGATCGATTTGCAGAGCCAGCGATTGAAGCGGAATGCCATTCGGCGCGAATTGTGCGCGTGGCCGCGCGATTCGACGCAATCACTCCTGCTCGCGTTTCAACACGACCGTCTTATTGTCATCTTCCTTCTTCCCGGCCATCGAATAATTGTTGTCCTGCCGATCGCTGTTGATCTTCAGTTTCTGCTTGTACAGATCCATCACATCGTTCGCATTCATACCGACGCACTGCGCCATGCTGATCCAGAAGAAGAGCAGGTCGATCACTTCGACGCGGGCGTTCTGAAGGTCATGAATCTCGAAGCGGCGGCCGTCCTTGGCTTCCTTGGCCCAATGCTTCCAGAACATGCAGTCGCGCAGCTCTTCCAGCTCGTTGGCGGCGGCCATGATGTAGTTGTTGAGCCACTCGCCCGCGAGCTTGGGATCGAATTTGTCGTGGAGTGCGTCGGGGTCGAAGCCGATTTTGCGATTGAGTTCCGCCTGGTGTTTGAAAAGTTCTTCGAGCATTCGATCACTCCCACGAACAAATTGCGACGTCCGTCTTGATCCCACAGGGATCGATCGAGAATAGCCCACCGTTTCAACGGTGGGATTCGCCGGTCACTATTGTCTTTCCCGTCCCGGCGGGACGGGCTGAGTACGATGGCGACAATCGCGCCGTCCCTCCGGGACGGCAATCGTCTTGATGTACCATCCTTCACCCAGCCTTGAAAGGCTGGGCTATTGTCACTTGGACCCTGTCGGGACGAGCTGAAGTCTGCGTCAAACGTCACGTCGCCTGGAGACGAACAACCTCCGCTTCCTCACGGCCGCGGCTCTGATCGGCGCCACTTGTTACGCATTCTACCCGAACAACGCATGAAACACTCATCGCCGCTCGATGATCCGCGTCTCGTCCGCCGAGACCATCTCGTATTGCGTATCCCGCCACCAGATCCGGCGTCGGCCGATGGACGAGAGGAACAGATTCATGTGCATACCGCCGCCGAATGAAATCGTCGATCCCACATCCCACGCGAAATCCCGCCATGTCAGATCCGGCGGTGACATCAGCTTCCGCAGCGCGATCTGCCGTGCCCAGGCCCGAGCGCCGGCCAGCGCCATGATGAACGCCCAGCCTGCCAGCGCGAGCCAGCCGGCCGTCGTCGTTCCGAACCAACCGGCGAGGCCCGCGATCGTCATCGCGGCGACAGCGATTCCGCCCAGCGTCAGATTCACGAGCAGCAGGAAACCCGATCGCCACAGCGCCGGATGACAGATTCGCGTGATGATCATCTGGCGACGAGCGAATTCCATGAATCCGCGGTACGTCGTCTGATCGGAACTCGCCACGATCGCGCGGGGCACAAACCGAATTCGCAGGCCCGCATCGCGAACTGCCCGCGTCAGCTGATAGTCATCCGATAGCGCCCGATCCCAATATCGCCGCACGTCGAGCGACTCGAATCGATCCCGCCGGATCGCCATCGAGCCGCCCCAGCAGAAATTCAATCGCTCGTCCGCCAGCAGCGACGCCGTCGCCGCGTTCCACGCCGAGCGCACACCCGCAGCGATCCCGCCCGACGCCGTGTACCAGCGATAGCCCGAACTCACGCCGATCGCATCATCCGCCAGCGGTGCGACGAGATGCGCCAACCAGTCCTCACCCGGTACGGCATCCGAATCGAGAAACACGATGACATCGATGTCCTCGCCGACGCGCTGTTCGGCCGCCAGCAGATTGTGTACCTTCTGACCACGATCTGTCGCCAGCCCCGCCTCGACGAACTCATGCGCGATGTCCTGCCATTCCGACGCCCAGCCTTCCAGCGCCGACCACGCGGGGTCATTTTTCGACTCCAGCGTGAATATCACGCGCGCCGGTCGCAGCGTCTGCGCTGACAACTTGCGAACCGTTTCGTGCAGCTTTTCGTCAACGCCCTTGCACGGCATGATCACAGCCACGCGGGGCACATCCGTCCCGTCGACATCGACGACGTCGTCGCGTCGCAACGCATCATTGACGAACTTGTTGAAGCGGAATCCGTCCCAGAGCGAATAACCGGCGTGAAGCGCGGCGAGACTCCAGAAAGCGATGACGATCAGATAAACCGTCTGTTCGGACATCATGCGGCCGCTGAACCGATCGACGCGACATCCGCCGATTGGAGAGGTTGGCGGCGAAACTTCATATGACGCGCCCTGCAAGCGATTCGGCCGAGCCCGCAGGTCCGATCGCGACAAGCACGTCATCGACATTCAATACGTAATCAGGCCCCGGATTCACGTGCGATTTCCCCGCCGCATCGTGAACGGCGACAATCATCAGATTCGCCTGGGAGCGCAGGTCCAGATCGCGAATCGATCGACCCGCCAGTTTCGATCCCTTCTGGACGAGAATCTCCTCCATCTCCCATTCCGTCGCGTCCATCGTCAGGTCGACAAGCTTTGAAACGGCGGGCCGGGCCAGCAGATTGACGATCCGCGAAGCACCGATCGATTGCGGACAAATCGTACGACTCGCCCCCGCCCGCATCAGCTTGCGCTCCGTGTCCGGCTCCTCCGATCGGGCAATGATCAGCAGATCCGCACGCATACCGCGAGCCGTGAGCGTGACGAAGACGTTGTCGGCATCGCCGGGCAGAACGGTCACCAGTGCCGTTGCGTGTTCGATGCCCGCTTCTTCGAGGATGTCGTCATCCGCGGCGTCGCCGAGCACGTAGCTGATCCGAGTATCCGTGATTCGCGCCGTCTGGTCGGCACTGTGTTCGATTACGACAACCTGCTTGCCGCGCTCGATCAGTTCGGCGGCAATCTGGCTGCCCATGCGGCCGAACCCGCACACGATGAAATGGCCACGAAGTTTTGCGATACGATCCTTCAATTTCTGTCGCCCCAGGACGGCACGGAATTCTCCGCCGACAATCATAGCCTGCATGGATGCGAAGGCCAGCGACACGACGAGTACGCCGACCGTGATGACGAGAATCGTCCACAACTCGCCCGCCGGACTCAGCTTCCATTCCTTGCCGAAACCAACCGTCGAGACAGTAATGATCGTCTGAAAAATCGCCTGATGAAACGTAATCCGATCTTCAATCAGGTAGTATCCCATCGCGCCGACGAAAATGACGCCGAGCAGGGCAACGATGGAGAACAAGAGTTTCTTGCGAGCTGGCATGGATCGAGTGTCGCCTTTGGTTGATTCGTGGAGAATATATCCAAGGCGACGACGCGGCTCAAATGACTGCCAGCGAAGAAACGTGTTAATCGCGATTCAACAGGCATAAGAACGACTTGTTGGCGTAAGGCGATCCCAGGATCGATAATTCGTCGCCGGAGCGCTCAAACGAGGATCAGGATGAAAAAGCAATTTGCCGTTCTGGGTTGTGGACGAATCGGCGCTACGATCGCCCGCGACCTGGCAACCGACGACAATCTGGATGTAACCGTCTTCGACGGCAGCGAAGAAAACCTCAGGATCGCCGCCGCCTCGGCGCCAATCTCCACGCAGGTCATCGACCTGTCGGACACGGCGGCGCTCGCCCGACAGCTGGCGCCCTTCGACGCCGTCGCCGGCGCCATGCCGAGCCATCTCGGCTTTAACGTGCTGCAGACCATCGCCCGACTCGGAAAACCCTGCGCCGATATCTCGTTCATGATCGAGGACCCACGGGAATTCGACGCCATCGCGCGCGAAAGCGGCGCCACGATCGTTTACGACTGCGGCGTCGCCCCCGGTCTCGCCAACATCTGCATCGGACGCAGCCACGACGAACTCGACGAACTCCACGACGTCGCCTACTACGTCGGCGGGCTCCCTCGTCGCCGCAAGTGGCCGTTCGACTACAAGGCCCCATTCGCCCCGGCCGACGTCATCGAGGAATACACACGCCCCGCGCGCCTCATCGAGAACGGCGTTGTCGTCGTCAGGCCGGCCCTGAGCGAGGCCGAGCACCTCGAGTTTCCTGACGTCGGCACGCTCGAAGGATTCAACACGGATGGACTTCGCAGCCTGCTCGACACAATCCCGGCCAGCAACATGCGTGAGAAAACACTGCGCTATCCCGGCCACTGCGGACTCATGCGAGCCTTCCGTGAAGGCGGCTTCTTCGACACGAACACGATGCAGATCGGCGATTCGAGCGTGCGACCCATCGACGTCACGTCGAAACTCCTGACGGACCAATGGCGACTCGAGCCTGACGAGCCCGAATTCACCGTCCTGCGCGTCATCGTTGAAGGCACCAGGAACGGCAAGCGCCTGCGGCACACCTACGACTTGTTTGATGAAACGGATGTCGAGACTGGCACATCATCGATGGCGAGAACGACGGCGTTCCCCTGCACGATTGTCGCCCGGATGTTGTCGACCGGAACCACGAAAAGCCCCGGCGTGCATCCGCCGGAGTGGATCGGCGGACAGCCGGATCTGTTTGAAAAACTGATCGGCGAACTCAAGCGGCGCGGCGTTCACGTGCACCGTCGGGATGAGACAATCTGAGGCCGGCCTGTCTGCAAAAACAATCGTGAATCAGCCGCCATTCACCAGATACACACCGAACGCGTGAATATCCCGACCATCGTTCAGGCCGTCGTTATTCATGTCTGCCATACAAGGATGCGCCGGATGCAGGGGTTGGCAGAGCAGCACGGCCACAAATTCCTCGGTTGTCAGAGGCACACAAATCGTGCCATTCAATTGCGTGTAAAGCGATCGGAATTCCTTCCAATCCTC
>JAJDEC010000431.1 GCA_029259995.1 Phycisphaerae bacterium | reverse complement strand
TACTATTATCTCGCTGACGCCCAGCAGGAAGATCACTTGCTGGCCGAATCGCGGGAAGTGTTTGAAGAATTGATCAAGGCGTATCCGGACAGTTGCTGGGCAATCGACGCCCGTGATCGCATCGGCGCGCTCTCCATCCTGATGCAGGCGGGCGCATGAGCCGACGCGTTCTCGCAACTCCGTGAATTCTCGTTCCAACGAAACCTGTCAGAAGGACCCACATGTCGAAGCGCATCGTTGTCGCAGTTACGGGAGCAAGCGGGGCGCCCTACGCCCGACGGCTTCTGGAGGTGCTCGCGCAGCAACGCTGCGACGTCCATCTCGTCATCTCCCCGTACGGTCGCCGGCTGTTCCTCGACGAAATGGACATCGCGGACCCTACGCCGCAAGCGCTCGTCGGCAACGCCCTCGCCGACCGCATCACGGCGCACTCCTACCGAGATGTCGGTGACGTCCTCGCATCCGGCTCGTTCCTGACGGACGCGATGATCATCTGCCCTTGCAGCAGCAACACGCTCGGCGAAGTCGCCGCCGGTCTCGGCGGAAATCTCATCTCCCGAGCCGCCGCCGTTCATTTGAAAGAGGCTCGCCGCCTGGTCATTGTCCCGCGGGAAATGCCGCTATCGCCGATTGAATTGGAGAGTATGGGGCGAATCAGTCGCGCCGGCGGAATCATCTGCCCTGCCGCGCCCGGCTTCTACCTGAAGCCCACAAGCATCAACGAACTGGTTGATTTTGTCGTGGGCAAACTCTGCGATCTTGTAGGCGTCGCCCACGATCTCAAGACCCGCTGGGAGCCGGATGCGGATTCGACGAGTTGAGAAATGCGCTGCCCTCAACCCGATCAACGTTTGTGACGCGGAGGCAACTTCACGAACAACGGACGCGCTTTCGCAGCCTTCTCTGGCGCTCGATCGCCATCGGACTTTTGGGTCGGCGTCGCCGCCCTTTCCGCGGGAGCGGCCTTCGAATCGGATCCGAATCGGCGAGGTGATTCGCTTCTCGGGCGACTCTCGGAATCGGGGCGCTTCTGCGGCGTCAGCGTGGCCGACTCAAAACCGTCCATGTCCAATCGACCAATCTCTTCGTTGATGAGCATCTCGATCTTCGTCAGGACTTCGCCCTGATCCGGCGCAACGAAGGAGATTGCCATGCCTGTCGCGCCCATCCGTGCTGTCCGACCGATCCGATGCACATAGACTTCTGCATCGTCCGGCATGTCGTAGTTGACGATGTGCGTGATGCCCGACACGTCGATCCCGCGTGATGCAAGATCCGTCGCCACGAGGATCGGAATATGGTGTTTTCGAAAGCGCTCCATGACTTTCTCGCGCTTCTGCTGCACGAGATCGCCGTGAATCTCCTTGGCGAGAAACCCGGCGGCATGCAGCTGCTTCGCGAGTTTCTTTGCGCCATGCTTGGTTCGCGTGAAGATGATCGCCAGCTTGGGCTCTTCCTGTTTCAGAACGTGCATGAGCAGGCGAAACTTCTTTTGCGGCTCGACGACTGCATATTGCTGAGTGATTTCCGAAACCGTCAGCTGATCCTGCGAAACATTGAGTTCCACGGGCTCATGCATGTATCGCATCGCCAACCGCTTGACTTCGCCCTCCAGCGTCGCGGAAACGAACACAGTCTGATGTTCGTTGCGAATGCCCCCGAGGATCTTGCGAATGTCGTCGCGGAATCCGATGTCGAGCATTCGGTCGACTTCGTCGAGCACGGCGAACTTCAGCTCGTCGAAATTCAGCGCCCCGCGCGACATCATGTCCATCACGCGCCCCGGCGTCCCGACGATAATATGCGGCTTTCGTCCGAGTTCGCGAATCTGACCTCGCATGTTCGTTCCGCCGTAGACCGGAACGCAATGCAGACTGAGAAACTTGCAGATGCGACGAAGTTGGCCCAGCACCTGCGCTGCGAGTTCCCGCGTGGGCGTAAGAATCATTGCCTGGAGTCGACCTTGCGGATCGATGTTCTGGCAAACGGGAATACCAAATGCGGCTGTCTTCCCCGTTCCCGTCCGCGCCTGGCCCAGCACATCGCGCCCGCTGAGAACCGGCGGAATCAATTCTTCCTGAATCGGTGAGGGCGTCTCGTAACCCATGACCGCCAACGCCTGAAGAATCGGCGTTTCAATTCCAAGATCTGCAAATGCCTTGGGGAGATTAAGCTGTTTGTCCATCTAGATGCGCCGTCCCAACTCTCGTTTAGTCTTACTTTTACCCTGAATATTAGGACCAATCGGTCAATGTCACAAGCCGCAAACCTCGATCGTATGCGACTTTAGCGGACAAACGCCGTTCCTGCGCACGACCGCGTGGACTCCCGAATCCCCCGGCATAACGTCGTTTGGAGGGGAGCACCGATGCGCAAACGCGCGCCAAACGATCCAAACGACCAATCCCAATTCGCTTCGTCGCCGCCGGCGCCGCAGCTCGATCGCCAATTCGGGAGGCAACTCTTCCGGGAATTGATCAAGATGCAGATCGAAGACGGCCCACTTCGATGGTCGCAGAGACGCGAACTCATCACCTTCGCGCGACGGCTCGGCATCGACACGTTTGAGGCCCGCCTCATCATTCGCGCCGTCGAGTATGAATGCGGTGTCGCCGCGCCGGCGGCCTTGGACGGCCGCGAGACGGACGCCAACACGCACTTCGTCGCGAAGGCGGACGATTCTCTCGCCGGGACGGCGCGATCACTCTTTGTGCCTGTGCTGATACTCGTCGCGATTCTCCTGATCTGGGCCTTTGCGAATTAGATCCGCGTGTGTCGGGACACGGACCCAAGTCGGCGGATCCATCCGCCGCAACGCAAGATGGACGGTCGAAAAGAATGCGGACGCTCTTTGAACGTCAACGTTTCGATCGCTGCCTCGTCGCGTGAATCTTGCATCTTGATCATGACGAAACTATCCTCATTCAAATGATGTGGACTCAGCACTCACGCGAAAAACCAGCCAAGCCCGGATGGACGATTGCGACGATGGCGATTGCTTTGTCCGTAACGATCGCGCTTGCACAGATGCAGGTTGCTTCGCGCGCGCCCGTTCAATGGAAAGAGGCGACAGAAGTCAGTCTGCAAGACTGTCCGATCGTGTTCTCGCTTCCGGATGTCCTGCAATGGAATCGAATGCCAGGCAGCAGCGATCCGAGTGATTCGCCGATTGAAACCACGTATACGGGAAGTCGCGACAACGAAATCGTCTGCCGCATCAGCTTCTTTCACGGAAGTGAAAACGATCCGATCATCGCCTCGCATTTTGACGGACTTCGATCAATCGAAAGGTCCGTCACTGAATACCCCATCATGATGGCTGAAGAGAATGGCAGCCTGATTGCGTTTTCCAGGCAATCGGGAACTCGGCACTTTGTATGGTGCTTCGTCGGCCGGCTCAATGGCTTCACAACGTCGATCTTCATCGAATCGGATGAAAGCAAGCGCTTCGCCATCAAGATGGCCGATTGGATTTGTCGATCGGCACGGTCGCACGATTGAGTACTCCCTATCAGACGATCAACATCGCGTCGCCGTAGCTGAAGAATCGATACGCCTCACGAACCGCTTCGGCGTACGCTGCCATCGTCAATTGATAGCCCGCGAAGGCCGCAACCAGTGCAAGCAACGTACTCCCCGGAAGATGAAAATTCGTCAGGAGCGCATCCGTCGCGCGAAACGCATACGGCGGATAGATGAGGAGATTCGTCCATCCGCTTGCGGCTCGCAATTCGCCGCCAGACGCAATCGTCTCCAGGACGCGGACTGACGTGGTCCCAATTGCGATGGAGCGACCACCGCCGGCCCGCGCGGTCCTGATGCGCTCGGCCGCGCCCTGTGTCATCTCGTACCACTCGCTGTGCATCTCGTGCTCGGCCAGATGCTCGACGACGACGGGTTGAAACGTCCCGAGCCCCACGTGCAGCGTCACATCCGACAACGTCACGCCCTTTGCGGCCATCGAATCCATCAGCGCTGTCGTAAAGTGCAATCCCGCGGTCGGCGCCGCCACGGCGCCCGGCGTTCGGGCGAACACGGTTTGATAGCGGTCGACATCTGTTTCTGCGTCCGAGCGTGACGAATCCGTGTCGCGCCGAATATATGGCGGAAGCGGCGTCCGACCGACAGCCGCCAGTACCTCCGACGCGGTGCCGGATGGCTCGACGGCGACTTCGCACTCGCCCCGCTCGCCACGGGACACAATCGAAATTGACCACGCGGATTCTCCCAGTCGAAGCCGTTCGCCGTCGCGCACGCGTTTGACGTTGCTCAGCATGCACGACCAGCGTCCCGGACCGAGCTCGCGCAGAAACAGCCCGCCCACGCGCGCGCCGGAGTCGCGAAGCGCCTCGAATTTTGCAGGAATCACTTTGGTTGTGTTTCGAACCAGGCAATCGCCGTCTCGCACCAGATCGAGAATCTCGGCAAACTTCCCGTGTCGCCATGTCCCGCTCGATCGATCCACGATCAGCAGCCGCGACGCATCCCGCGGCTCGATCGGCCGCTGAGCGATCAGCGAGGGCGGAAGATCGTATTGAAGTTCGCTCGTCTTGATCGCGGTCTCCATGCGGCGACTCTTGCGCCGATATCCAGGAAAACAATCGCCCGATAAGCCTGAAACCGGCGGTTTCACACAGAATTCCTTTACCGGGCGCGAATCGAATCCTACGATAAAAATAGGGTTGGTCGTCGCATAACGCCAGCGACGTCTCGTTGTATTCACGTGGGAATCGAACGGCGTGGAGGAATCGGCCGTGCAGGACGTGCCACAGAATCATCCGTTGCATCGTTGGTTTGCAAGCCTCGTCGAGGAGAGCTTTCAGGAACGCGTCGGCATTGCCAGCGTCGGTCTGCTCGACTACCTGACGGATCTGCTCACGGAGTTCATTCACGTCGAGCGCATCAACATGCTCGTGGACGGCAGCGGCCGACGCATTGAGGACGTGGCCGACATGCTTTGCGCCACGGAGCTCGGGGAACACACGACGCCCGACATTCGCAAACGGGAATATCATCGTCATATCGGTGACTTCACGCTCTTCTGGACGGGCGTCTACCCGGAAAACCTTCGGCGAATCCATCGACGCAAGGCGAAAGACGATCTCATCGATTACTTCGATCAGGGCAAGCGTTCCTACCTGATCGCGTCAAACCTCAGCTCCGCGGACGTCACGCCGCCGGGCGAAGTGCTTGCCGAACTCAGTGACAAGTTCGAATACTGCGTCTACGGACTCGGGCTCGTTCGGCAGCAATGGGAATCCCGGGATTCGTCTTCCGGCGGTTTCGATTTGCTTTCGAACTGAATCGAAAGATGCCGGACAACTAAATTGAAATGCAGAATGAACCATTGAATCCGCAACAGGCCTATTGCCTGTAACGAACCGGCTATTCGCCGGTTCCACACGATGAACGATTCCCATTACGTACTCAGCGACTGCGACGTGATCGGCCGGCAGCCTCCATTTCATTCTGAAGATCCGCACAAAGCCGATCGATACTCTCGCCCTGTAACGGCTTTGCCGGGCGCGCCTCGTTGAGCGCCGATGTGAGACCTGCCGGCGAATCGATCCAGCAAAAATCGTGTGTCGTATTGAGCACTTTCAGAAACTCGCGCTGATGATCGCCGGCCTTTCCGCCGTTGACGACGGCGATGAACGGCTTCCGCAATTCCACGGCCTCGATCACGCATCCCGTTCCCGCGTGGGTGATAATGAGATCCGCTTCGCGCATCTTGTCGTGAAGATTTCGATCGAACTTCACCCACTCGATATGCCTGGGCGTCGTCTCGCACAATCCGATCTGTGCGTACACGTCGTCTCGGATCACTCCGGCGCCGACGAGCCGATCGACTTCCGCGATCAATTCGTCAAAAAACTGGGTTCCGACGGTCACGAGGATCACAAGACGGCTCCCGCATAACGCACGCGCGGCAAGCGTCGACATAATTGCGGCCACTGACCGTAGACGACGTTCGCGAGCCGCGTGTGGTAGACGATTCGCCCCGTCAACGACAGATCGTCGACGCGCGTCAGGGATTCGACGTAGATGCAGCGCGCTCCGAACATCCGCCCCGCCAGGAACAACGCCGCCGACGACGCGGTACTCAAACCGAGGATCACGTCGGGGCGCAGCTTCCGCACGATTCGGAATGCCTCAACGCAGGCGACTAGGAGATTCCATCCATTGACGAAACGACCGAACCATCGTTTCCGCGTTGGTCCGAGGAATCGAATCGGAAGCCGCTCGCCGGGATGCGGCATCGGCAGCTCGGCCGCGCCGTGAACTTTGTCCAAGTAACCGTAGGCGTACGCAAATCGAAACTTTTCGGCCGGCAGCCGTTCCGAGATCTTGAGGATCTCCCGATACCAGCCGCCGCCGAAGAGCGTCACGAGCACCAGTGGTCGATCGTCTGCCGGGCTGTAGGGTACTTCGTCGTCGATCACGTCGTCCAATCCGTGGAAATCCAGTCGCATGCCGAATGCGCCGCGAGCGTCGCGGCTAAGAATGCTATCGGCCTGCCGTCGATAAAGTGCTAAGGACGACGCGGTCGAACACGTATTCCGTGCGCGCCGTCCGCCAGAAAAGGTGATTCCATGACGCTGCTGACCGCCCCGGACCCCACGCACACGACGAACGCCCCCGGTGCAACATCGGCAATTCCTGCGCCCACCGAGACGCCGGCGGCGACGAAGCGGCCAGAGCATTCCGCGATTCAGGTGTCGCACGATCATTACCTTGGCGACTATCTCAACCTTCCGCGCATGATCTCCTACTGGTATCAGGCGAAGACCGTGCGCGACTGCGGCGGCGAGCGCGCCCTGGAGATCGGTCTCGGCATGGGCCTGACGACGTGGATCCTGCGCCGCTGGGGGCTCGACGTGTCGACGCTTGATGTCGACCCGGCGTTGCGACCGAGCATTGTTGGTGATCTGCGGCGGATGCCCTTCGCTGACAACGCCTACGACACGATCCTGATTGCCGAAGTCCTGGAGCATCTCCCGTTCGAACAATTCGACGAAGCCCTCGCGGAACTGCGTCGCGTGACGGGAAAGTCGCTCATCATCACGCTGCCCTGTCCGCTTGTCGGCTTCAACGTCGGCCTCAACCTGCCGATCCTCGATCCGATCTTCCTGTCGCTCGGATTCAGACAAATGTCGAAACCGCGATTCGACGGCCAGCACTACTGGGAACTCGATCGGCGCGGCTATCCGAAACGGCGCATCCGCCGACACATTCGCGACGCCGGATTCGAGATCGTGCGCGAGTTTCGGCCGGGGCTGAGTTTGTACAATTATTTTTTCGTCCTGCGGAAACGATAGGCGGAGCGCCGAGTTTTTCGATGGTGCCGGGCGCGTTGACGCTGCGATTTGTTTGCACGCCGGTTTGCAGGCATTAAGTCGTTTCGTCACTTCGTGTTGTCGTCGTTTGCACGAAAAACCATGGGGCGCAAACGGGCGCAAAGTCGCGCAAACGCATCTTGGTCGAAACACGGCCCACGTCGTTGTCCAATGCGATTCTTCATCAGGGGTTTGTCTTGATGCGCGCTTCGGGTGGATCGGGAAACTCATGGGCCGCCGGGACCCTGTCGCGACGTGACGCGGCGTCGCGAATTCGAAGACGCGAACCGTATCGTGCGTTTCGATGGGTGACGATGCATCCAGGAATCGAGGGCAGGATCCGGCGTCCGAGCATTTCTCCAACTGCAGAATCGTGACCCCAGGTTCTTCGAACCCGGGCCATCCGCGGAGCCGTGAATGTCCTGTTCGATTGCAATTGGAATGGAATCCTGCTTCCGATATGTCGGGGCGCCGCAAGCTGGCAATTCTCTGTCCGCGCGTGTCATTCGATGGGCCCGTCCGCTAAGTCGCGGCGGCTCGACATGAATGCAAGCGGCCTGGCTGATAGACCGATAGATTCATCAGCAACCTTGGCTGCGCGCGCATACCTGTTCCCGACAACGAACCTCGATCATGAAAATGCAAACAGCAAAATCAAGAGGTTCAATCCGCAGCGCCTGCCGGCGAATTCTACGTATCGTTGCGGTTGCTGGGATCGGGTTTCCCGCAGCGTCCTTCGGGACGTATCAACTGTTTCTGTACCTGTATCTTCCGC
>JAJDEC010000044.1 GCA_029259995.1 Phycisphaerae bacterium | reverse complement strand
CGCGCGATGTGGTGGTGAAATGGCTGGGCAGCTCGGCTGGGGCGATCCAGGCGGGGCATTGCGGTTGTGTCGGGCCAGGTTGGTTTTACCACGGGATCGCCGGGTTTGTTGCCCGGGCGTGGTTCTTGAACGCACCGATGTGGCCAAGCGTGAGCGTGTGGTGATGAGATCCTGCCGCGCCGTGAACACTGGGTGACAAAGCACCCAGTGGCCCCCGCCGCACCCTGCAGGCGGGACGGATCGGGAATCGGGCCTGGTGGCGTCGGAATGGGCATTAGCGAGGGCTTAGTCGGTTGTGATGTTGTGTTGGCTTGCGGCGATTAGATTGCTGGACTAACAATCAACGCAAGGGGATGTCTAATCAGCACATGCCGTTGCGGAATCCGGCTGACAGTTACTGGAGGATCTGGATGTATCGATTTGATTTGTTTTTCGCCGGCAGACCGGCGCGGCGTCGGAGGGTCGGCTTCTGTGCGTCGGCGATCCTGCTGGCGGCGTTCGTCGTCTCAAGCGCAAGCGTGGCGGATGCGCAGACGCAGATGCGCACGCAGCCGCGTCAGGACTATTACGGTCAGGATGATGGCTACGACACGTTAACGCGTGGGCCGATTCACGAGGCGTTCGCCGAGCCGATTTCCTTTGATCCGGAACCGGGACCGCGTTCGCCCGTTGCGCCGCCGGATCCGATTTCGGAGATACCGCCGCAGTATGCGCCGGCCGGTGCGAACGTGACATGGATTCCCGGCTATTGGATCTGGGATGAGGAAGTGAATGACTTTCTCTGGATCAGCGGCATCTGGCGGAACATTCCGCCGGGACGCGAGTGGATCGCGGGCTACTGGATTCAGAGCCAGGGCGGCTATCGCTGGATCCCCGGCTTCTGGGCGGACAACAATCGTTCGCAGACGGTCTATCTGCCCGAGCCGCCGGCGTCGATCGAGAATGGACCCAACTATCAGACGGCGCCGTCGCCGGATCATCTCTGGGTGTCGGGTTCGTGGATGTGGCAGCATCAGCGATACGCGTGGCGACCGGGCTATTGGCAGCCGGGCCGAGCGGACTGGATCTGGGTGCCGGCGCATTACGTGTGGTCGCCGCGGGGTTACGTCTTCCAGGAAGGGTACTGGGATTACGACATCGAGCGGCGCGGCGTGATCTTCGCACCGGTGCGATTCAAGCAGCATTCCTATCGTCGGCCGCAGTTCCGTTATTCGCCGAGCGTGGTCATTGACTTGCGCACGCTGACGGATCATCTCTTCCTGCGACCCCGGAGCTATCACTACTACTTTGGCGATTACTTCGATCAGCGCTACGTCAATCGCGGCTATCGCCCGTGGTTCTCGGCGCACACGAGTCGGAAAGTTTATGATCCGATCTACGTGCATCGTCGCTGGAACCATCGCAATGATCGCGGATGGGATGATCGACTGCGAAGTGATTTTAATTATCGCCGCCAAAACGTGAGCGCGCGACCGCCGCGGGCGTGGGCCCAGCATCGCGCGAGCCGGCCGGTCTCACGTCGCGGGGCGCGGCCGACGGATCGCCTGCGAACGGTGGTCGGCAAGGCCCTGTCGACGATCGTGCGACGCAAGCACGATCCGTTTGACTTCAAGCCGATCGATGATCGGCGACGCGATGAGTTGTCGGGCCGGCGCGACGGGGTTCAGCAGACGCGCTCGCAGCGGCGCGAAGTCGAGAGCCGCACAGACGGCAAGCCGGATCGACGATATCGAACACGGACACGGCCGGCGCATGCGCCGGGCTACAAGTCGCCGGTCCGTTCGAAGCCGGCATCGGAACTGGATGACAAGTATCGACCGCCGGCGCGGCCGACGACGCCGGAGGTAGACAAGAAGGTCCAGGCGAAGCGGCGCGAAGCGCCGAAGCGCAAGGTCGATCGGCGCAAGGACGACAAGAAGGACGACCAGCGCGACAATCGGCGTGACAATCGCCGCGAGAAGAAGCGCAAGGATCGCGACTAAGTTGAAATGCAGAATGAATCATTGAATCCGCAACAGGCCTATTGCCTGTAACGAACCGGCTATTAGCCGGTTGCACACGATGAACGATTCCCATTACCTACTTAGGTTGGACGCGTCCATCGTCGGCTCGTGCATGGCGAGCGTTTGAGTGATTGAATGCTTTGCGACGGTCATGCTCCATTGGGGGCGTGGCCGTCGTTCTGCATAAGGCAATTCGTCATGGATGCGCATGGCGTGCACGTCAGATGCGCGTCGATGGCCAACGCCCCCGGCGACTGGTATTTGGCCGCTCAACCATAAATCACTTCATAGCGGCTCTGCACGAGTCCCTTCGGAAAGGCTTTCGTTTCGACGTGCTGCAGTCCAATCTCGTCTGGCAACGGGCCGAACAGGGGAATGCCGGCACCGAGAAGGCGGGGGATGCGCGTGATGATGAGTTCGTTGAGCAGGCGCGCGGCGAGGAAGCTCTGAATGAGTTGACCACCGTCGATGTAGAGGTGTTTGAGGCCTTGTGACGCCAGATCGGCGATCAGTGTATCGGGTGTGGCGGAACTCGTTTGTACGTGTTCGGCAATGGCGGGCGGGATGTCGATCGGACTGCGGGCCATGACGATGACGCGCATCGTGCCGTAGGGCCAGTTACCAAAGGTGAGCACTTTCTCGAATGACTTTCTGCCGAGGACGATCGCATCGATTTTCACCGTCAGGGCCGTGTAACCATAGTCCTCGCCGACGTCGGTGTGTCGCGGGTCATCCAGCCATTTGATGTCGCCGTCGCGGCGGGCGATGAAGCCGTCGAGGCTGGCGGCAATGAAGGCGGTGGTTTTCATACGTCGTCTCCCTGGGGGCTGGATGTTATTCTATCTCGCGGCAGATGCGTCGAATAGTCGGCGTGGGGTACGGGGACTGCGAGAATGCGACTCGTTGACGTGGCGATGGCGATGCTGTGTGGGGCAGGTGATTGACGGCAGATGATCAGGAACAACACGTGCGAATGGAGGTGGAGGACATCTATCGTCGCGAGTCGCGGCGGGTGTTTGCATCGCTGGTGCGGGTGTTGGGCGATTTCGATCTGGCGGAAGAAGCGCTGCAGGATGGGTTCGCATCGGCGATGACGCAGTGGCCGCGCGACGGGATCCCCGCAAGTCCGCGGGCGTGGCTCGTATCGGCCGGCCGGTTCAAGGCGATCGATGCGCTCCGGCGGCGGGCGCGGTTTGACGCATCACTGTCGATCGTCGCCGAGCGGATCAATTCCGCGTCGAGTGATGACGCATTGTCAAGCGAGGACGGCGTCGAAGACGATCGACTACGGCTGATTTTCACGTGTTGTCATCCTGCGCTGGCGGCGAACGCACAAGTGGCGCTGACGCTGCGGGAAGTCTGCGGTCTGACGACGGAGGAGATTGCCAGCGCGTATCTATCGACGCCTCCGACAATCGCGCAACGAATCGTGCGGGCGAAGGCAAAGATTCGCGATGCGCGGATTCCCTATGAAGTCCCGACGCGCGAGATT
>JAJDEC010000430.1 GCA_029259995.1 Phycisphaerae bacterium | reverse complement strand
TCGGGACTTGCGATCGAGGCACTGGCGACGTTCACGGAACAGAATTCCTGGTTCGGCAAGTACAACATGTGGTACGGCGCCATCGGCTACGGCGTCGGCGGGCTCTGGTTCCTCATCGTGTGGATCGGTCACTGGAAAATGTGCACGCGCACGACGGACTGATCGCGTCGTATGCGGTTGTGCGGCGGGCGCATCGGGCGCCCCGCGGCATGACATTGCTCGCAAACTGCTCAAGAGACATTCTCATCCTGATAGAGGCGCAAGGTGGACCGGCGACGGAGCCCGCGATACAACCCTTCGAATCGTTCAATGGACGATTGACGAGTTGGTTTCTGTCCGTTGGTTAGGGACATCACGAAGCTCCATCGCGATTGCGCCACTATGCTGAAGCCCTATCTCCAGCTCCCGCGTGCCATTCACATCCTGTGTCTCGGCACATTCGTGAATCGAGCGGGTTCGTTCGTCCTGATCTTCCTGACGATCTACGTCAGTGAGAAGCTCGGATACGGAACGCGATTCGCGACGCTCTGCATGGGCGCCTTCGGCGGCGGCGCAATCATCGCTTCGCTGATCGGAGGACAGCTCGCGGATCAGATTGGTCGGCGCGTCGTCATGCTGGCGGCATTGTTCGGCGGCGCGGTGATGCTGCTCGTGATGAGCCAGGTGCAGTCGAAGGCTGCGTTGCTCACGTCGATCGTCGCGTTCGGGATCATCAACGACATGTATCGCCCTGCCGCGTCGGCGATGATCGGCGACATCGTCGCGCCGGAACATCGCGGCGAGGCGTTCAGCCTGATGTACATCGCCATCAATCTCGGCTTTGCCTGCGGACCGCCGATCGGCGGATTGATTGCCGCGTATTCATTTGACTGGCTGTTCTGGGGCGATGCGGCGACGACGGCATTGTACGGCGTGATCATTGCGATCTTCATTCGCGAAACGAGTCCCAGGCATGTTCGACGAGCGAAAGCCGTGGAAACTGACATCGTCGGTGATCCTGACGAGGGAATCGGAACCGCCGATTCCCCCAGGGCGCTGTCTTATGCAGGATCCGGCGATTCGGATGTTGAAGAAGTTTCGATCGGGGACGCCGCGAGGCACATCCTTCGCGACGGCACATTCCTGCTGTTCTGCCTCAGCACGCTGGCGATCGCCGTCGTCTTCATGCAGGCACTATCCACATTGCCACTCTACATGCTGACCTGCCAGCTCGATAAGCTGACGATCGGCAAGCTCCTGAGCATCAACGGCTTCCTGATCGTCCTGCTCCAATTGCCGCTGACGCGCGTCTGGGGTCGATTCAATCGGATGACGGCGATCATCGTCGGTGGATTGCTCGTCGGGATCGGGACGGGCGCGACGGCGTTCGCCCATGTATGGTGGGCGTTCATACCGACGATCATCATCTGGACGACGGGCGAAATCTCGCAGGCGCCGTTTACCCATGCCGTGGTTTCGGAATTGGCGCCCGTCTCCCTGCGCGGTCGCTACATGGGGCTGTTCAGCGTGACTTTTTCGACGTCGATTCTGATCGGCGCGCCGTTGGGCGGGTTCATCCTCGATCGATACGGCGGACCGACGTTGTGGGCGTCATGCCTGGCGTCATCGCTGGTTGCCGTCGCGATGTATGGATTGATCTATCGAAAAGTCACGGCGCGAATGCGTGATTCCGTCTGACGCCGAAGTGACGATGCGCCCCACCGGCGATGGTGCGACTCCCTCGCAAAATTCAAGAGCCGCCGACCGGATCAAGAACGAGCCGATCGCGACGCGTGCGCGCCGCGCTGAATCGCATGGCGATCCAGTAAGCGAGCCATCCGAGCAGCGCCCCCGCGTAGCCGTCGATCGCATAGTGCCAACCCGTGATGACGGAGCCAAGAAACATCAGCATTGTCAGGACGATCATGATGGCGAACGGAACACGTCCGAAGTGGCGTGCAAAACAGGCGAACATCGCGCAGGCGCCGACGTGGAGGCTGGGCATGGCGGCGATGCCGTAGTAGAGCATCGGCTCATGGGACCAGGGCGCAGCGGCAAAAGCGCGATAGTCAATGAGGAGTTCATGATTGAGTTTCGCGGCAATCGGCGTGTGCTGCATCACGCCTTCAAAGACGGCCGGTTGATGATAAATCGGGCCCATGCTGGGAAACAGGTAGTAGGACAATCCGCCAAGGAGCCAAAAAAGGCAATAGCCCAGAACAAAGGGATCGCGGAGATGGGCGCGGCGTTCCTGGATCATGACGTATGCGAAGAAGATCAACAGAATTGGAAAATACCCGACGTAGAACGCGTCCGTCGCGTGGAGCAGCGCCGGCATCGACGACGTCAGAGCCACGGCAAGTTCGCTCGGATTGACGCCCCAGTGCATCGCAGTGTCCAATGCGGACAATTCGGCGTCGAACACAACGGGCCGGACGTAAGGAATGACATATTTCAGGCAGCAGAACCAGAGCAGCGTGATCTGGACGGCAAGCGCTGCACGGACCACGTATGCAATATAAGCTGGTTGATAGGCGGATCGAAGTTCCGCAAGCAGGCTGACATCGCCGGTCTTTCGTTGCCGCCACCATCGAATGGCGGGAATCGTCGCGCGCAAGGCGAGCACGTTCAGGAAAGCAATCGACAGCGCCTGGCAGATGCGATCGACGGCGAGCTTCGAAGGATTCACGGGGATCCAGGGCGTGGCGCAGAGACCGACGGCAGTGATGAACAACATCAGCCATTCAAACGAATACAGTCGATGGGATCGGCCCACATCGTGATCGACGACGGAATGCGTCGCCGCGGAAGTCGATGCAGGGATTGAATCGATCGGCGACGGGGATCTTGCGGCCACTGCGTCGCGAACGCAGGCGGGCCGGTCCGGCGCACGGCTTCGTCGATCGTCTTTATTCCCCAGGGTTGCGGGCACGCGTTCCTCCACCGAAGGGTCGAATTCCGATGTATCGGTCATCGGCGCAGTTCGGCGTTGGAATGACGAGTGTTGCTCTGCGTCCGAGATTCGTGAGGCGTACTGTTGAAAAAACGCCGCCCGAATCAATCCGATCCCGAAGGATGCGGCTGACTCGGACGGCGTTAAGTGTCGCGATTCGGGCCATACTCGGGGCGACAGTCCCGGATCGCGCACAACGGGTGGAGTGGGGTACTGTTTCCGACTACTTGTCGGCGGCCTTCGGCGACTTGATCATGAATACGCCGTTCAGCTTGCCCGCCAACTCAGGCCGGGATTCTTTCAACGAATCGATGCTGTCAAACGTCTCGACGACTTCATCGTCGCCATCGCGCGTCGTCAGAGTGACGGCGCCGTCGGAGCCAATGTTTACAGTCGTTGCCTTGCCATTTTCGACGACGACGATACTGGTCTGAGCGCCTTGGCCCGCGCCTTGTTTGATCGTCTTCGTCGTGAAAATTTTCATGTGCTTTCCGAGATCGTCGGCGCGCTTCATGGCGTCGTCGATGCGGAGCTGCACGTCGGCAGTGATGTCATCCGCCGCGCCGATTCGCTTGAGCATGACGCTGATTTGCTCGTCCAGACCGTCCAGGCCGTCGACCATCAGATCGACGTCGAAGTCGAAGTCTGCGTGATTCCCATCAAGAAGCATCCTGTGCGGCAGACCATTGCCGGCCGACTTCCACATGAAACTGTGAAGATCGCCGTGTCGACTCTTGTACATCTCGTACGTATCAGGATCGACCTGTTCAAACTCCGCCTCATCCGTATACGTCGCCGTAGTCTCCGTTGTATCGTCGCCATTCTTCGTCTCGCGAGTCACTGTGATGCGGCCGTCGTCGCCGGTTTCGATCTGAACGCTTTCACCATTGATGGATTGCACAGTGATGTCTCTCTGAAGACCGAACGGGACATCTTTCAGAATCGCATTGAAATGGGCGTCATCCAGATGCAGATTGCTCGACCATTTGAATCCGTCATCGTCGCTAAGCGTTCCGCCAAAAACCCACTTGCCGTCGTCGTCTTTGCGCACGATGCCGCCGCGTCGGAATACATTTCCCTGAGCGACGTGGGCCATGTCGTCTTCGTACTTGTAGTTCGATGCCGCGACATCGTCGGGCCGCGTGCCGATTGTGACCGTGGCGGTCGTGGCGCGACCTGCGCGAATCAGATCGAAGTTCGAGATATCGTTCGGTTCGAAAGCCCGGATCTGATCGAGAAACGCGCCGATGTCCGTCGTTGCTTCCTGATTATCGATCGCCGTGATCACGTCGTACTGCTGGAATCCGGCGAGATCGGCCGGGGATCCTTCCAAGACGTTCAGCACCATCTGTCCCTTGCCCGACTCGAGTTGAAGATGCGAAGCCAGGGGCTTGGGAACGGGGCCGAACTTCACGCCGAGCCAGGGGCCGCCCGATTCGATGTTGTTCGGCCCATCGCCCAAAACGAGAGCCTTGACAAACATGTTGGGATGATCGCCATCGACAACCATGCCGTCGGCTGTACTGAACATGACATTGGAAAGATCCACCACGGTTCCGCCGGAGTCCGGCGAATCCGAGTCGAGCTTGACGATGAATCGCTGGGGCTCGGAAGTCGTCTTGACATCCTCGCCTTCCGTCAGGATTGCGCCGTTGGCCATCATGGGAATGACAAGCATGGCGATGAGTGATAGTGGAATGCGCCGTCGAATCTTCATTTCATCTGACTCCTTCGTTTACGTCTGTGTCTTGTCGATTTGCCGTCTATTTACGCTACGCGCGTTCACGATAGGAACTATCGCAACGCACAGGTTGCAACCTGCCTTGAGTCACTCGCTCAGATCTCACCCGAAACGGTCTCGACGCGGGATTGGCGCGTCATCCTTTCGAAGAGAATGATCACGTTCGGATCGTCGCCCTGCACGCCGATTAAATCCCGGAAGACATCGCCCTCCAGGCGCTGCGGCTGATACACGGGCTGCTGGTAATCGACGAGCATCGGAGCCCCGGGGCCGACCGTCTTGTCGTCCGGCCAATCCCTCGATGTGTGACTGTTCGTCACGGCTGTCGAGTCGAACCACTGGATTGGCAGCGAGGCAATGACAATGACGGCCGCGGCGGCCAGTAACGCCGTCGCCAATCCGACGCGAATGCTGCGAGACCAATGTCCGTCCTCCCGCGATGTCGATTGGGAACCGTCGACACTGTGGAGAACGCCCGACGCACCATGAAAATCCGCATGCAGGGCGTCGGACGACAACGCGTCCAGTCGATGATAAGTCTGATAGAGCGACGCGACGGCCGGGCTGCCTGCAATTAGACGTTCAAGTTCCAATTGCTCGTCGGCCGAAATCTCGCCGTCCAGGGCCCGGACGATCAAGCGCTCCGCTCGTTCGTCGAACTCGTTCGAAATGTCGGGAAAACGATCTGCCATCATGCAACCTTCGTTCAATCGCCCCTGATATCCGCAAGGGCTTCTCTCAATAATCGTCGTGCTCGGACGAGTCGGGTTTCAACCGTGTCGACCGGCAGTCCCATCGCTTCGCCGATCTCCGAATAACTCCAATCCTGGAGATGACGCAGAATAAACGGCTCACGATAGTGGTCCGGCAGTCCCCGAATCGCCCGCAGCACTCGCTGCTGTTCTTCGGACTGCGCGACCCGTCGTGCGGGATCCGAGGCCGACGTCGCGGGATCATCGCCATTCAGGCCGACCGCACGACCGCGTTCTCTCGCGTTTTGCCGGCCGGCATCGATCGCGGCATTCTTCGCCAGTCGATAGATCCAGCCTCGCCATCGAGCCGGTTCGGACAGCGTCGCAATCTGCTGCCAGACACCGGACCATACATTCTGAGCGACGTCATCCACGAGGCCGGGCCGTCCTGTCGTGGCATAAACGATCTGCCGCACCCAGCCGTCGTGACGACGCACAAAGGTGTCCAAGGCCCGGCGCTCACCGCGCTGGGCAGCGGCAATCAGCTCGTGATCGCCCTCTTCGATTCTGATCGCCATGCCTCCGTCCATGTACACCAAGATAGACGCCATTGGGAATGCGCCCCTGTCAGAATATCGAGAAAACGGGGCGCCCGGTTCGCGCGGAGCTGCCGACCGGGAAGTTAACTTGTGAACGCGTATGGAGTTGCGATTCGGTAGCTGCGGCCGTTATTCGGCCGTCACTGCCTGTCGGGTATCCCCGGGATAGCGCAGATTCGGAAGGTAGGGCGAGATCTGTTTGTCGAAGAGGATCAATCCGACCGTCAGCATGGCCCAGACGACGGCCACAACAAGGAAAGGTCGATCCCGAATCAAGACGTCCGTCGGTCCCGTGCGTTGACCGCGCGTGATAACGAGGGCGTAGCGAAATATGGCAAAGAACACCAGCGGCGTGGTGAAAACCAGCGTGCGCGGCGTCGGGTTGGAACCATCCAGCGTGTAGAGCAGAAACGTAATTACGGCCATGGCGCCGGAAACAGACAGGAGCTGCGTCAGGATTTCGAGCGTATATGAGGAAAGTGTGGCGCGATGCTTGGTCGCCGTCCCGCCGGCCTCCAGAACGGCCAGTTCACATCGGCGTTTGCCGAAGCCGAGAAACAGGCACAGCGTGAATGTGCAGACGACGAGCCAGGCGGAAACGGGGACCTGAATGGCCTGCGCGCCGGCCAGCGCTCGAAGAACGAATCCAATCGCAATGATGATGACGTCCAGCAGAACCATCCGTTTTCCGGCGAGCGAATAGAAGAGGTTCAGCACGAGATAACTGACGGCCGTCAGCGCGAAACCGCGCGGAAGCTGAAGTGCAGCGAAGCTGCCCAGTGAAGCGAGACCGATGGCGATGACGCCTGCAAGCATCGGCGAGACGGCGCCGCTGGCGACGGGACGATTGCGCTTCGTCGGATGCAGCGCGTCCTCGCGATAATCCATCAGATCGTTGAATGCGTAAACGGAACTGGAAAGCATACAGAAGATGCCGAAGGCTTCGAGCGCCGCCCAGAGCGCCTCCAGCGCGTTCGGAGATGTCGGTTTCACGCCGAACACGAGCGCCGCAAGGACAAAGACATTCTTGACCCATTGGGCGGGCCTGAGCAGTTGTATCGACGCGATCAGCGTTCGCAAGCGGTACATCCTCCATGACGGATCGACGGCGACTAGCCTACAGGCCGTTACTCGGGGGTCAAATCGTAGTCTTCCGAGCCACTGTCAAACGTCGGCTCGCGTATGACGGGTTGATTCGCGGCGAAGTCGGCAGTGGATGCGGATTCCGCAGCACTCACGGCCCCTCGGAGTTTCCGTCCGTGATGTGTCGGTGACACGGATCGACCACTCAGGCATTTTGCGGGCTTCTGTTCCTCGTTCCGCAGGCGCCGATCAAGCAGAATTCCGATTCGATAGCGTGCCGCTTCCATCTTGCTGCAATTTTTGATAACGCCGCCAACGTGGACGGGTTGGTGCGAAACCGTTCGATACGATACATAGCATCGTGTTCCGATCGTGACACGGCGATCGCATACGACGGCGATGCCGTCCTGCGACACGTCGAAAAGCGGACAGTCGATATGATCCGTGCGACCGCTCGCGTCGTGGGTCGAGAGGCAGACTTCGACATTGTCCATGTGTCGTCTTGGTGTATGCCGTTTTCCGCGAACCTGGCGCGCCTCGCCGCCCTCGGGCGACTTGCGCGTCGCGTGGATGATCTGAACCGGGGACGATGGACCCTCGCTGAGCGGAATCGGTTCGTCGTCCGGGATTGGCATCAAATCAGACAAAACGGCGTACCCTCGTTGCGTGTCGCTCACCATCGGCGGCAATGGACCTCGCTGACGCGCATCGGCTCCCTCGTCCGGCGTGTTTGGTGTCGATTGGAAACATCCCCTAAAGTCGTCTCAGCCGGTCGGCGGCAGATGATTACCGGCACGTATTTCGTGATTTGGATTGAGATCCGACAAAACGGGTGCAACCATTGGCAGCCACGCCCGAAAAAAGACAGCCCGCTCTTAAGCGCGGCATCCCATCGACACATATCCCTGATGCAAGCCGAGGCGGCTGAATGGCAGGATGAATGAGCTACGGCCTTGAACCAGAGAATGAGCGTCATTCGCGGCACACAATGCGGTCAGGACTGAGCGCGGACGCGGCGCTGGAAGATCTTCGTCGCCGGCTGGTGAGATACGCCGTCAAGCTCGTCTGGAATCGAGCAGATGCGGAGGAAATCGTGCAGGAAGCCTTCAAGATTGCGGCGTCAAAGCAACAGCGCGTGACAGACGCGTCGTTCGGCCCCTGGATGTTTCGCACAACGGGCAATCTCTGTATGAACCTGCGCCGAAAACACAAATCGGAATCGCTGTCTGACTGGGTGGATCCGCCCCACGGCCAAACGCCGTTTGAAGCGGCCAGCGCCGTCGAGCGAATCGAGACGCTTCGCTCGTGTATCGCGGCGTTGCCGAATCAACAGCGGATTGCATTGACATTGCGATGGATTGAGCAGTTCGATTACAAGGACGTTGCGATCGTCATGGATCTTTCGGAGTCGGCGGTTCGCGCTCACGTCCATCAAGCACGTCGTCAACTCGCTATTGCCATGCGGAGACTTGACGATGCATGAATGCGAATACGTCAAAGCGCACATCGATCGTTGGCTGGACGGCGAACTGGAGGCCGCGGAGTCGGGACGATTCGAATCTCACATTGCCGCGTGCTCGTCGTGCGCGACGTTGATCGAATTGGAACGATCCATTTCAGCGGATCTGGTGTCGCTGGATGGCGTCGCGAATCGCATCGCACATGAAGGCGCGATCGCCGAACAAGCGCCGCGTCGGCGGCGTCGTGCCTGGCCTGCAGCCGCCGCGATTGTGCTGCTGGTGGGCGTCGGATTTCTCGCGACCTGGCTGACGAACGACACTCCCGCCGGCCCCGACGGCAATGGACGCGACATCGTCAGGAAGCCCGTTGTCGCCGATCCCATTCAACTTTCGATCCTGCTGCCGGACGATGATTCGCGGCTGTCTGTGCGAATACCGTCGGACGATCCGCAGGTCAAAATCATCTGGCTTTTCGAGACAACGCAAGCGCGGAGCAACTTGCCCGCGGACATCGATGTGGAAAACGTCGGCCCCGGCGACGCCGCCCCGACAATGAACCGATCATAGCCCGCGAGCGTCGGGCGAAACCTCGTGTAAAAGGAGTCTGAATCATGCAATCGCGTATTGTCATCTTCCTGTGCCTGCTCGCCTTCACGCCGAGCGCATTCTCACAAAACCCACGGCAGCAGGCAGGCCGACGCGGCCGCGGGGCGCCGCAAACCGGCGCCGGCATGGAATGGCGCGTCATCCCGCTCAAGTTCGCCAAGGCGGAAATGGCCGCTGCCGTGATCCACGCGGTCATGGACGTCCAGATCGTCGGCGACGAACGGAGCAACAGCCTGCTCGTCGCTGGCACCGACGAGCAAATCAACAAAGTAATCGAACTCGTTTCGGATCTTGACAAGCAGAACGATAAGACAGTGCTCGAAGCCGATTTGGACATCATCTCGATCCGCAATCGCGAAGTGGACGAGATCACGGCCAGACTGAGAAACCTGTTTGAGGACGAAATGCTGATCACGGGTGACGAGCAGGGACGCCGAGTGCTTCTGCGCGGCAACGCCGAATCGATCAAGTCCGCCGTCAGTGTTATCAAGCAGATTGACACGCCGTTGCCGACGGCCAGTATCGAATTCGCCTACTTTCAGGTCGGCACGAGCGACACCGAGTTTTCGATGGAGATCCCCGACGACCTGAAGCCCGTGGCTCGGCAGCTCGAGCGGTTCGGCACACCGCGGCTTGTCGGTCGCATGACGACATCGGCCGTCGAGGGCCAGAATTTTTCTCTGAACGGCCAGATCGCGGAGAGCACGTATCTCAACACTTCCGGGCGATTGCTCGCGGCGGCAAACGACGGTGCCGTCAAACTCGAAATGCAGTCGGAGCTTCGAATGCATCGGGCGGCCGAGGGCGAACGGCGC
>JAJDEC010000429.1 GCA_029259995.1 Phycisphaerae bacterium | reverse complement strand
CTGCAGACCTCGTGACAGCGCCAAGTCTAAGACGCACTTTCAGTGCTTGGCTTATGGTTTGATCCGCAACCCAGGGCTGCGATTGCCCGCTTCGCGGGCTGCACTTGCCCTGGGCTTCCTTATGGCACGCCTTCGGCGTGCGGCGTGAGTCCGATCAAGTCGCTCTCCCCTACGTTCACGTCGCGGTCCCGTGTGTTCACGTCGCGTTCCCCTGCGCTCAAGTCGCGTTCCCCGGAATTCCGTGATGAACCATATAGGATTCTTCACGGATTTGCGGGACGACGGCGCTTCGCACTCTGGACGACGCCGTATCGCGCTCCAGAAGTTGGAATGTTCGCCGCGAAGGATCCCGGAGGGATCCATTGAGAATAGCCCTGCGATTTATCGCTGGGGCGTGCGGCTCCTGTTACCAATTTCCGTCCCGTAGGGACGGAATGCGTGCCACGCGCCCGGCTCGCGCCGTCAACGGTCCCCGCAAACCCGTGAAGCGCAAGAAAAAAGGCGCTACCGAATTCGGTAGCGCCCTGACGAGTTGACAAGTACGGCGGCAAATCGTTGAGAACAACGTTCGGGCGCCGGACTATTTTTCAATCTTCGTGCTCTTCTTTCGCTTTTCCCGTTCCTTCTTAACCCATTCGGCGTTGGCCTCGTTTTCCTCTTCCGTCTCGAAGCGCTTCAGCTTGCGAACGACTTTCGGGTTGTAGCCCTGGGAACGCAGATAATACTCTTCATCCGGAACTTTCTTGTCGCGGGAGACGTTCGTCGCAACCCATTTGTTCCAGTTGTTCTCCAATTCCAATTGCCGATCCGCCGGGAAGTTCAGTTCCCAGGCGCGCTTTCCGACGCCCTTGCGATTCTCTTCATCGACTCCGACACGCTTTGACAGATCGAAGACAGCCCGGAAGTCGAGCTTGCCCGCGACTCCTCCGTTCATCATGTAGGCGCAGAGGGACCAGGCCTGTGCGTAGTTGAAGAATCCCTGGTCCGACGTCATGTCGCCGTGCCACGTTGCCCCGTCGATGGTCCAGACATACTCGAAATCCTTCCACTGTTTCGAATCGTGAAGCCGGCGAATCACGGGTGCATAGCGGCCGCGATTGGGGATGTCGGCGAAATTCTCGTCGACAGTCTTATCGAAGTCCCAGTATTCGAAGACGGAGGCATGGCCCTCATTGAACCAGCGCGGCGCAGATACGGGAAATGTGTAGTCGATACCGGGAAGCAGCGCGTAACCGAGTCGCATCTGCAGTTCCATATGGGCCGCTTCGTGCTTGAGCGTGCCCTTTTCCCACTTCTCGAATTTCGTGACGCCACTCGTGAACTGCTGCAATCGAAATCGCTGTGCGGGCCACTGAGGGCTGCGATCGTTGTACGCCAGGTTGGCGATGGGATGAAAGAAGCCGCCGCTTCCGGGCGTTCCGCCGTTTCGCATGTAGGTTGCGCGATCAGAGAAGACAATGACTTCGACTTTCTCGTGCATCTTGACGGGCACGCCCAGCAGCTTCTGGTAGGCCTCGCCGTACTCGCGATGCAGTTTCTCCATATACATTGCCGTCTGCGCCGTAAATTCCTGATCGATGTCGGTTCGGACGATGAAGACGCGACCTTTGTAGGTCCACATTCGGATTCGCTTTTGGCCGTCCGTGATCTGGCCGCCGTGAATGTCATCCTTCGGATCCAGCTTCGTTCGCTTCAGAACCTTCCTGAAGCGTTTGTCGTATTTCTCGTCGGATTCGTTATGTCGCTGGCCCCATCGAACCGTTTCGGGCTTTTTGGCCTTCTTGCGACGGGACTTCTTCTTTCCTGGCTTTTCATCATCCTTCAGGTGGAGCGGCTCGCCATCGACCTCCACGGGCGGCGCACCAGCGCGAACACCCAGAACGGCGATCCCGAGTACAAAGATGACTCCAACACGGACCAACTGATCCCAACGTATCATGACAGAATCCCTCAATCTTGATTGAACAGTACCGGAGGCAACCGGGGGGCGGTCGTTCGCTGCCGATCCGGCTCAGTTCGACTTGCGAGCATCGCTCTCTACACGTCCATTATCCTAATATCGGCCGTCGAGAGTCGCAACAAATTTGCATAATAGCCCGCGTTTGCGGCCGTCTCATCGCAGAATATCGCACCCGGTAATCGGAACAGGCCGATAGACGGTTTCCCCCAAGCGCGCCATGGAAACGGTCGATCAGAGTTATGTGACTCTCGGCTGGTACCTCACTGGAGCAAGAAACCCTTGCGCGGATCGATGACTATTGGATACAACGCCTCCCGAATACCTATCTCACGCTGGGGGCTGGCCGCGATTCTGTGCGTGATTCCGTTCGCCTTGTCGATCCGCTCATTGTCACTCGCCCATTCGAATTTCCAGATTGGTATCGATTTCCGGCTGACCTATACAGCGGCCCGCGCATGGGTCCTGGGGCAGGATCCCTATGACGACGAGACGCTGAAACGGGTTTGGTCCGAGAGTGGAATGCCGAACGCAACGCCACCCGGACTCCCGCAGACTCCAAATGTTTATCCGCTGTCAGTCGCGCCGGTCCTGGCGCCGCTGGCATGGATGTCATATCCGTCGGCATTCGCGCTGTGGCTGATCTTCAACGCGTCGGCGGCCGCGATCATGGCTTATCGCCTGATCGCCCAATCGCTCCATGCGGAAGCCGGCGCGTCGTCAAATCGAATCGAGCGAGGGCCGATTCCGGAATCGTCGATGCAACTCGCGCCGACGCTGAAGGGGTTGCTGCCCTTTGGGGCGGCGGGGATTCTGCTTCTCGGCTTTCCGTTGCACTATGCACTGGTCGTCGGAAATCTCGCGATCCTGACGGCGTTGTTCGCTCTGTTTGCGATCCAGCATCGCGACACGAGGCCGATGCTTGCCGGCGTGTTATTCGGAGTCGCCCTCGTCAAGCACACACTGTGCGCCCCGCTTGCATTGCTGTTTCTTCTTGAGGGACGTTGGCGATTGCTGGCGGGGGCAGCGGCCACACAGATTCTGCTGCTCGGCGTTGCAACGCTCGGCTACTCCGGAACGCCGACGAGCGGATGGATCTCGAACATGCTGGCCACGGGATTCGACAGCCTGTCGCCCGGTGCGGTCAATCACTTCGCCTCGTTGGACTACACGGCGCTGCACATTGAATTACCGGCGCTGCTGTATCGCATTTCGCCGGGCCTGGCGGACTGGCGAATCCTGATTCTGTCTGTTCTCGGTATCGCCATGGCGGCAGGATTTCGAAAGTCGCCCGACACACGTGAGAATCTCGCGTTCATCGAATTTCGCTACATCGTGATGCTGACATTCACGCTGATCGCGTTCTATCATCGCGTTTACGATGTGATCCTCGTGATCTATCTGCTCGTGGCGTGGCTGCTCAGGTATCGCAACGTGATTCCGTACTCACTCTCGACCTGTCTCTGGTTTGCACTTGTAATGTCCATGTTTTCGGGCGCGGCCGTGGACGGGGGCAGCGCCAACGCAAATTACCTGACGTTGGCCTTTGTGCACACGAATACGATCTGGGCACTATTGATCATCCAACTCGTCGGCACGGCTGCGATGTGGCGAATGCAGACAGGCGGCGAGGACTTCGTCGGTGCGGCCTTGAGACCACGACCGTCGTTCCGCTGAAACGTGACGAATCGCATCATGCGGGTTCGCCGAGAAACGGCTCCAGCACGATCAGTTTTTCCTCGATGTTCTTTCGGTTTCGCGCTTCGATATTGAGCCAGAGCATCCCTTCCGGCGCGTTGGGCCGAATATTGAACCACCAATCGGGAAAACGAAATGTCACGCCGTCGAATCGCTCGACGCGCGCCTTGGGAAGCGCGGCTTCGAGATTGCCGAGAACACGTTCTGTATTTTCGCAGCGGAAACACAGCTCGCCCGATGTGCTGTAGCGCTGAAGCGGCTTGACGAGATCGCTCATGCGATGATCGTTCGACATCAGCAGATCGACGACATGAACGAACGCCAGCATGGCGGACTCGCAATTGGCGTTGTCATGAAAATAGAGCCGACCGGAAAGATCGCCGCCGAAAATGGCGTCGTTTTCGGCCATGGTTCGCTTGATATAGGCTGCACCGATGCGTTCGCGGATCGGAACGCCGCCGGCCTGCAGAATCTCTTCTTCCGTCACGGTGCTGGCGCGATGATCGAACACGATCGTGCCCCCGGGATGTCGATCGAGTAAATGGCGGCCGAGCATCGCCAGGATGAACTCCGGCCGAATGGTCCGCCCCTTGTCGTCGATGAAAATGCAGCGTTCGGCGGCAGCGTCGAAGCAGATGCCGAAGTCTGCCGACTCGTCACGGACGCTCTGACGCAGCTCCTGAAGGCACCGGCTTCGGAGCGGGTTCGGCTCGTGCGCAAAATCCCCGTCGGTCTCGAAATTGAGCTTTGTGACGCGCAGATTGCGCACGCCGCGGAAGAGGATGGGAAACCACTTGCCCGCAACGCCGTTCGACGCATCCACGACGACGCGCAGCGGCCTGGGCAACCGCGTCTTCGCCGCGAGGGGCTTGCGGATGAATTCTGTATAGGCTTCGGTAAAGTCCCGCTCGATGCGCCGGGAATTCGCGCCCGTCACATGCTTGGGGACGCGAACGGCGATATCTCGAATGCTGCCGAGACCGGTTTCGATGCCGATGGGCAGTGCATTCGCGCCGCAGATGCGAAACCCGTTTTCGTTTGTCGGCTGATGGCCGGCGCTGACCATGACGCCGCCGCAGGCGCGCGTATGGTCGACGGCGAAATAGAGCTGCGGCGTATCGATCAGACCGAGCATGATCACGTCGGTGCCAGTCGCGCGAATTCCCTCGACCAGCGCCTTCTCGACGCGTTCGGAATGCGCCCGCGTGTCGCGACCGACGAAAATGGAATTTGCGTCGGGATCGGCACGATCGTAACCGCGCAGTTTCGCGCGAAGAAACTGCGCCGTGGCGTGCCCGATGCGCCAGGCGGCTTCTTCTGAAAGCGGATCGGGAAACAGGCCGGTGATATCCGACACGCGAAACATGGAGCCGATCTTGGAATCCGAGCGCTTTGCTTCGACGACCTGTCCGTTGACGACTCGTGCGGAGTCGTGCTTCTCCCTCAGCGTGCGGTTGGTCGCGACGGGCGTGCTCGCTGTGTTTTTCTCATCGTCGTTGAACTGGCAGCCATGACACTTGGGGAAATGGGCGCGCCGACGACCACGACAGACGGCGTTAGAGATCTTGACGCCCTCTTCACCCGGACAGTAGCGATTGTAGTCATCCGTTGACTGCGGTATTGCCATAGCCTGTTTATCGTATCGCACTCGTGCTTTGGAAACCACTGAGCTGCCTTCCTGGTCCGCCCGCCAGCGGTGTTCTGGAAATCACAATCGGGCCCTGGCCCGTGTTGTTACGCGGCCGCGTCAATGCCGGTTCGTTCAGGAAATTGGCGAGTTACGGGGCGAGGTCGTATCATGTGAAATCATGTCAATCGTGCGACGCAACTGTTGTTTAAGGAGCATGTGATGAGCACCAGCAGCACCACGACCAACGTGGCCGTCCCCCCTTCACCCGCATTCTCAGCCGGGGCACACGTCCCCAGCATGGACGCGTATGAATCGCAATGGAAGCGATCGATTGACGATCCGGAAGGGTATTGGGGTGAAGTCGCGGCCGACTCGCATTTCTTCAAGAAATGGGATCGCGTTCTCGAATGGAAGCTTCCTTTTGCGAAATGGTTCGCCGGGGCCGAGACCAACGTCTCCTACAATTGCCTCGACTTTCAGATCGAGAACGGTCGCGGCGATCATCCGGCCATCATCTGGGAAGGCGAACCCGTCAACGACGACGGCACGCCCAAGGACACGCTCACGCTGAGCTATCGTCAACTGCACGCCAGAGTCTGCCAATTCGCGAATGCCCTGAAGAAACAGGGAATCCAGAAAAACGATCGCGTGACGATCTACATGCCGATGGTTCCTGAACTCGCGATCGCGATGCTGGCCTGCGCCCGGATCGGCGCGCCCCATTCCGTCATTTTCGGCGGCTTCAGCGGACAGGCGATCGCGGATCGCCTCGTTGACGCCGACTCGCGCCATATCATTACGACCGACGGCGGTTGGCGTCGCGGCAAAGTCATCCCGCTGAAGCAGAATGTTGATGAAGCGTGCAAGCTCGTCGACGGCAAGGTGGACAAAGTCATCGTGCTGAAGCGCTGCGAGAATGAGATTCAGTGGGAGGCGGATCGCGACGTCTGGTGGCACGAAGCCATCGACGGCATGTCCGAAGATTGCCCGGCGGAACGCCTGGACGCAGAGCACATGTTGTTCCTGCTGTACACAAGCGGCAGCACGGGCAAGCCGAAGGGCATCCTGCACACGACGGCCGGCTACATGATCTACACGCGGCATACGGCAAAGCACGTATTCGATCTGAAGCCGGACGACGTTTATTGGTGCACGGCCGACATCGGCTGGATCACGGGCCACAGCTATATCGTGTACGGTCCTTTGCAGAACGGCGTCACGAATGTCATGTACGAAGGCGGCCCGAATTATCCCGATTGGGAACGCTTCTGGCAGATTTGTGATCGCTACAAAGTCACGAAGTTCTACACGGCGCCGACGGCGATCCGCGCATTTATGAAGCAGGGCGCCGAGTTGCCGAAGAAGCATGATCTTTCCAATCTCAAATTGCTCGGCACAGTCGGCGAGCCCATCAATCCGGCCGCATGGAACTGGTATGACGAGAACATCGGCGGCGGACGCTGTCCGATCGTCGACACATGGTGGCAAACCGAAACCGGCGGAATCATGATCACGCCGCTCCCGGGCGCGACGCCGACGAAACCCGGCTCCGCCACGCGCCCCTTCTTTGGAATCGATCCGGCCGTCGTTGATGCATCGGGAGCGCCCGTTCCGCCGAATGAATCAGGATTGCTGGTGATTCGCAAACCATGGCCCGGCATGCTTCGCGGCATCTACGGCGATGAAGCGCGATATCGCAAACAATATTGGACCGAGATCGACGGCTGCTATTTCACGGGCGACGGCGCTCGCTGCGACGAGGACGGCTATTTCTGGATCATCGGCCGAGTCGACGACGTGATCAAAGTGTCGGGGCATCGCCTGGGAACGGCGGAAATTGAGTCAGCGCTCGTGTCGCATCCCAAAGTCGCCGAAGCGGCCGTCATCGGATATCCGGATGAAATGACGGGCGAGGCCATTGCCGCATTTGTGACGCTTAAGAGCGGATTCGAAGTCGACGAATCGCTGAAGCAGGAATTAAAACAGCACGTCGGGAGCACCCTCGGCGCGATCGCAAAGCCGAAAGACGTGAGATTTACGGACGCACTGCCAAAAACACGCAGCGGCAAGATCATGCGGCGTTTGCTCCGGGAATTGGCCACAACGGGCCACGTGAAAGGCGATATCACGACACTGGAGGATCTCACAACCATTGCGACACTCAATAGTGAGGCGTCTTAGGGACCTTTCCGAAAACGCCAAAATCTGATAAAATAGCCTTTTGTGGAAGCGGGATTGTCCATTCGAAAAGTTCCGCTTCCGGTAAGTCGTAAGCCGTCACGGGACGCCGAATCATCGGATCGCACCGTGGCACGGCGAGAACGCCGGCGCCGAGGCGCGGTGCGAACCGGTGTCATCAAAGGAGGCGGGGGCTTCCGACGTTTGTGGGCGATTCGCTCCAAACGATCCCTGGTTGTCGAGGCGGACATTAATCGTCGCCGTACGACGCCGGCCTGCCCGCCGGAATTGAGGAAGGACTGAAACCCATGGCTATGGAATCAGCCTGCCGGCTGCAAATGGGGAAGGAACGCCACGAAGGCGATGTTCGCATGGAAGCGGATCACATCGACTTTGCCGGGGCGACGAAATATCGATTTCGAATTGCCGAGTTGACCAATCCGCGCCGGGACGCCGACGGAATCAAGTTCAGCTTTCATGGCAATCCCGTCACGATCACGCTCGATACCGAGGTGAAAGCCAAGGAATGGATTACCTACATCCAGAATCCGCAGACGCTCGCCGACAAGCTCGGCGTGGAGGAGGGGCACACGGTACGTGTCCTGAATCTCGGCGATGATGACGAGCTGATGGGATCGCTTCGCGATCGCGAGGCGAAAATCGTCGCGGAAGGCAAACGCCGCTGCGACATGGTGATGATCGGCGTTGAGCGGGCGGCCGAACTCCGTCAAATCGGAATCCTCGCCGAATCGCTGAAGCGCAACGGCGCGATCTGGGTCGTGCTGCCGAAGAGCGCGCGTACTGTGACGAAGGCCAACGTCTTCGCCGCCGCGCGAGAGGTCGGCATGAAGCAGGTCCAGATGCTCGACTTCACGGACAATCGTGCGGCCTACAAGATCGTTCGCCCGACAAACGGCCGCAAACGATCGACAGGTAACGGTGCGGCCCCCGAAGCCGCTGCCGCCGAGGCCTGAATACTCGACAAGCAAACGAGTCTCAATCGTTCCACATGCGAAGTATGACGAGCGTCGATTTCCAACTCGTCATCTTCGACATGGATGGGACGCTTACGCGCGCAAATCTCAATTTCGACGAGATTCGCGCAGCGATCGGTATCGACGAGGGACCGATCCTTGAAGCGTTGGCGAACATGTCGGACGCGGCGCGCATGAAGGCAAGTCTCGTATTACGAGACTTCGAGGATCGGGCGTCGGAAACGAGTGAATTGCAACCGCACGCCGCGGAGCTCGTGAGCGCGATCCGCGAATCGGGCCGGCCTGTCGCGCTCATGACGCGCAATTCGCGCCGCTCGGTTGAAATCGTCACGCGACTGCACGGGCTGGAATTCGACTTCGTTCGTACGCGCGACGATGGCGTCAACAAACCGAAACCGGATCCGGTGCTGGACATCTGCCGCGCAATGCGCGCCGCTCCGGACTCGACCTGGGTCATCGGCGACTTTCATTACGATATTGTCAGCGCGAACGCCGCGGGGGCGATTTCCGTACATCTGGCGGAAGCGTTTGACGTGTTGCCGGACTGGTCGTCCGAAGCGCACCATGTGGTACAGTCCCTGCGCGAGTTTTCGACGCTGCTCGGCATCCAACTCGCCGACGCGACGTCGAGTTGATGCAAATTGGTGCGTCGGCGCCTCCGAAACGGCCTCCATGTCGCCATCGGGCCGCCGGGTTGGCCTCACTGTTGTTCGGGTCCTAGAATGATCGGCGTCATGACAACCAACGTCGGCCCCGCCATCGGGTCCTGCCGTTGGATGCACGCCGTCGCCGATGATGTTGAAGCGGGGGCGTGCGCGGGCAAGCCCACCATTGGTACGGGAGCAAAGAATTGATCAAGAACATACTGATACTCATGCTCGCCCTGCCCGTCGCCGGCGCCCAGGCGCAAACGCCAACGTCGCAGCCCGCCAAGAAAACGGGGGCCGATCCGACGAATGGGCCTGCTGTCCGAACCGCCCGAATCGTCGCAGGCAAGCCGTCGTCCGGCGACACGCTGGTCGACGAGACCCTCGACAAGCTCGAAGCGCGCGGCAAGACAGCCAAAGCGATTGAAGCCGAGATTCAATACGACTTCATCACGCCGGGGCCGATCGAGGAACTCGAAGAAACACAGACCAAGATCGGCACGCTGTTTTTCGTGCAATCGGGGCATCCGCGATTCCTGGTGCACTTCACGAAAAAAGTTCAGGGCGGAACGGTCGACAAGTCGGCGGAATACTACGCATTTGACGGACTCTGGCTGACGGAACGCAACGATCGTTCGAAGACCGTTATTCGGCGTGAAGTCGTCAAGCCTGGACAGCACGTCGATCTGTTCGATCTGGGTCGCGGCCCATTTCCGCTGCCGTTCGGTCGCAGCCGCGCGGAAATGCTGCATCACTTCGAGATCAAACTGCACAGCTATCACGGCGGCGCTTCCAAGGACGCACCCATTCAACTTCGCTGTCTGCCGCGCGAAGGTACGGATCTGGCCACACGATATCGCTACGTGGATCTGTTCGTCGATCGAAAGCTTGATCTGCCGACGCAAGTCGTCTGCCAACGCAAGATCGACGACAATCGCATCAACGTGAAATTCGCCAGGATCAAAGAGCACGAAACGATCGACGCCAAGCGGTTCATGGTTCCGGCGCCCGACGGGTTTCAGGAAACCATCGAACCCCTGGAGCCGCCGACCGAAGCGGCCGCGGCCGCGTCACCGCAAGACAACTAGGCGAACAAATCGCCGATAGGATCGCGCATGATGTCATTGAGCTGCAACCCGAAGCAATCCCGCCGGCTGGCGCGAATTGGAATCATGATCATGACGGCGGCGTTTCCAATGATGACGGCGTGCCTGGATGTGCCTCGCGGCTCGACGGACAAGAACGATCTCGCGTCGATGAAGACGACGACGATCGACATCCCCGGCAAAGCGACATACACATCCTACATCGCGGACGATTTCGAACTTCAACGCGTCGGCCTTATGAACACATCGGAATCGGAACTTCCGACGGATCGCGGCATGATCTTCGTGTTTGACAGCGACGCGCTTCGAAGCTTCTGGATGCGCAACACGATCATCCCCCTCGACATCGCCTACATCCGATCAGACGGCACAATTGTGAAGACCTACACGATGGAGGCCCTCAACGAGATGGGCTATCCGTCGATCGAGCCGGCGAAGTATGTGCTGGAAGTCCGGGCCGGTCAGTTCGCGGAGCACGGGATTGTCGCGGGAGATCGGGTGACGATTCCGGCGGAGTTGAATGAAGGCTGAGTCGGGTTGATTCTCGGCGATTGTGCGCTCGCATGCAGAGGACTCAGAAAACGCGACTTCAAAGCCCCGTTTTTCCCAACCAGTTTCCCCACCCATTCCCCAACGACCAATATTTACAATTCGAGTTGGAATTATCCCTCGCGATATGACAATATGAACGTAGCACCTCGCGTTTGGCCTGTCGTGTCAGTGAACATCGAAAGGCGTTCGCTCGCGACCCCTGGTCCTCGCCTGCCAAGGAGTTTCCACACGCATGTCTTCTAGAATGCTGCTAACGCGGCGCGGGTTCATCTCCGCGCTCGGCGCCGGCGCCGCCGGCTCGACGCTTCTCAACTGCAACGCGATTCCGCCAGTGCCGCTGCCGCCGGCGGCGATGACGGACGACCTCAACCTCCGCCTGCTGCAACGGATCACATTCGGACCCAGAACCGAAGACGTCGCGCGCATCAATGCGATCGGTTACGACGCCTTTCTCGATGAGCAGCTCGATCACACGTCGATCAGCGATCGTGATCTCGACGGCATGCTCTCGTCGCTCGACACGATTCGTCTCGACATCGCGGAGCTGCGCAATCGACCCATGCCCACGATTGCCCTGCAACTCGTGCAGGCGACGATGATTCGCGCCGTCCATTCGAATCGGC
>JAJDEC010000428.1 GCA_029259995.1 Phycisphaerae bacterium | reverse complement strand
AAAAGCGATGCCGAATTTCATCGCGCCATCCGTTACGTGATGGTGCACATGATGATCGCCGACGGAAACATCGATGACTCGGAAGTCGAGACGATTCGACAGGTCTACGCACAACTGACGGGCAACGAGTTGAGTCACGGTGAAATTCGATCCGAAGGCGACGCGCTGCGGCGCAGTTCCGACAGCCTGGAGTCATCCCTCGCGACAGTCGCTCCACTGCTCAACGAATCCGGGAAGGAGCTCGTCATCAAGGCCGCCTTGATGGTTGCCGCGGCCGACGGCCATTTCGACGATGAAGAGCGCAAGTTCCTCGATCGCGTCGCGAAGTGCATCAGCATGTCCCCCGCGCATTTCCGGGGCGTGCTGAGCAGTTTCCAATCGTCCGATGAAGAGTACGCCTAGGACGCTGTCGTGATCTGGTCTCATTCGAAAATGCCGCCGCGCCGCGCGATCGTCGAATTGCTGACGCTTTCCGTCGGGTTCGTCATTCACGTTGTACTTCTTTCGTTGCCGATGCTCCTCGCCACGCAAATGGGTTCCCGATGGGGCGACCGTATGCAGTACGATTTCCTGCTGCTGTCGTCGCTTGTCTTCCTTGCGGATGCCTCGCATTGCCGATTTGCAACGACGCCGTCGCCGATCGCGGACGCCGACGATCAGCAATCGATGCTGCGACTTGCATGGATGACTGGCACAACGATGCTGGGCATATTCTGGGTTGCCCAGTGCGAGCACCTGCTGCGATTACCGTCGCCATCGACGACTGTGCAATGCGTCGGTGGAGCGCTCATGCTTGCGGGTGCGATGCTTCGGTTCCTATCGATTCAAACACTGGGTGAGTCCTTCTCCACAGCGCTTGTCGCAGCGGACGATCGATCCCTCGTCACGACGGGCATTTTCAGGTTCATGCGCCATCCCTCCGAAACGGGAATCCTCGCCGTCATGATCGGTGCAGGTATTCTTCTGCAAAGCTGGATCGCGATGGGGTTGATCGTCGTCCTGCTCCTGCCGGTCATCCTGATTCGAGTAATTCGAGAAGAACGATTCCTGCTGGCCGTGTATGGCGAGAGGTATCGTCACTATGCGTCGAAGGTATCGCGATTCATGCCGTTCCTGATATGACAGTCGTCTCGATTGCCGGCGATCGGTCATCCGGTGGCAATCCCAACGCCAAGGCAGAGCCTCTCGACTGATCCGTATCAGGGCCGTTCGCGAAAAAGGACGAGACTGCTGGTCAGGCCGTGAACGAATGTCTTGCCGCCGACGGGGCCAATTTCGCCTGCGGCGAAGAAACCGGCAACGGCGCAATCGGGCGCCTGATGATTCACGATATTGATATCGTGATTCGGTTCACTGAACATGCGCGTCCCGCGTCCATTGCAGGAAAAGAGCAGACCGCCCTGCGGCGGCGTATCCGCATCGCGGACGCTCTCGGAGACCAGTCGCTGCATGTCATTGTCGGCACTTTCGGCATCCCGAATATGAAACTGAATCGTCTGTCCCGGACGAATGAACGCCGCGACAGCAATGGCCGTGTCGTCGACAAACTCCATCAGGTTGCGAATGAGAAAATCGCCGGGGCCGAATTCCGATCGCGTCTCGTCGACCGCGCTGCCGATGTGAAGACTGCCCTTTCGAATCAGTGCCTGATCGGCCGCACCGGCTTCCTCAAATACGGCCTTCAGTATCTCCAAGGCAGGCCGGCCGCGAAGTTCGCGTATCACATTCTGCTCGGCGCTCGTCACGACGTAGGGCTCGCCGATCGGTCGGCATCCCTGCGATACAATCGCCTCGACAGCGATCGGCCCGGAAAGCGACACACCAACAAGCCCCTGCCGAAGCACCTGGTCATTGAGGAAGACCCGGTTCTGGCCGGGCGACGTACCGCCGCTGGGCAAGCCGCCGACGATCGTGCTTCCCGGATACAACTGGTCCATGATGCCGAGCGTGTGCTCGACGGCCGGGCCGAATGTAAACGGCTCGGGCAGGACGATAAAGCTCGGCGACTCATCGCGCTCGATGCCGATGCGATCGCTCCAGTCTTCAACTGTCTCGAAGTTGTTGACGTCGTCCAGATCGACGACGAACGGCAGAACGCGTGCCGCCGGCAATGATGCCGTCCAGAGTGCGACGGCCGGCGTTCGCTCAAGCTCGCTATTGGGGCCAATGATGCTCTCGCCCGTACAACCGATCAGGTTGCTGGCGCCGGTCTTCTCCAGAACCAACTGCACGATCTTGTCGCAGGCATCCTCGTGATGAGGAGACACGAACAGCAACGCGAGATCGGCCCGATCGACGATCCCCGTCGCGATCAGGTCTTCAACAATCCCCTCGGGCTCGCGATGTGTGCTGATCGCGGACTTGAACTCCATGCTGGCTCCCTCGACCGCGTGAAACGGCCTCTTATTAACGAACGGACTGTAACCAAAGCCCGGCGCGATTGCCAGCCGCCGAGAGGTGAGTGTTACGTGATCCGCGGTCGTTTCGGCAGCCCGCGATGTTTCGCCACGAATCTGAATAGTGATTGAAAATGGTGCCATCCGGCCGCGGACATCGCCCGTCGACTGGCGCGACGATGCGCGTGAATGCACTCGATGTCGGGGCAATACACGACGCGTTTTCCGTTTGACCAGGTGCGGAAACAAAGGTCCACGTCTTCAAAATACAGGAAAAAGCGATCATCAAAGGGCCCTTCTGCGCCGATGTCCTCTCGCCTCAGAAACATCGCAGCCCCGAGTCCCCAATCGACGTCGGTTGCGGCCGTTCGATCGAGGTCTTCGCACAGGTAATCCCGAAAGAACTGGGGCGTCACGGCGAGGCCTCGAACGGGCGATCGTGCATAGAAGACGACGGGCCAGGTGTAAAATCGCCGGACTGACGGTTGGACTTCACCATCGGGATATCGCAAGAGCGGAACGACAATGCCTGCCGTCGGATTGGCATTCAGATAATCACGCCCGGCTGCCAGTGCGCCCGGCGTCACACGGACATCCGGATTGGCGATGAAGATCGTGTGACCGCGGGCCGCGGCAAATGCGCAATTGATGCCGGCGCCGAATCCGACATTGACTTCGTCCAGCACTCGGATCGGCAGTTCGTCGGAGCTTTCGAGTTGAATCGGCTCTTCCGGCGAGTTGTTGCAGATCACGAGTTCGACGGGCTCTGCCCCGCGATTGATTCGGATGCTCTCGGCGAGCAACTGAAGATCGTCGGCTGCTCGATAATTGACGGTAAGGACGCTAATCACGCGCGGCCCTCCGCCGACGTTGTCGCAGTGATCCGCGGACGTGAAGGGAAAACCAGTCCTGTTCCAGGCGCTCGGCGATCTGTCGATCCGTCACGGCGGCGAATCTGCGGATTTCCTCACGTCTCTGCTCAATGTGCACGCGATCGGAGACGGCGGCGGCACGACCGTCTCGATAGGCGCGCCAGCATCCCTGCCGGAATTTATTCAGCGATTGAATCGCAAGAAACGCGCGGCGAGCGCCACTGTATTTGCGGCGCAGCGACTCGGGCATGTTCGCCTGCCAGACGAATTCGGCGTTTCTGGCGGAATTAAAATGGTACGTTCTTCCCTTGGGGTTGTAGGACGCGCTGAGATGATGATAGCAGATCGAATCGCGAGCGAATCGACAACGATATCCGGCCCATGCGAGTCGAAAACCGAGGTCGACATCCTCATAGTAGCTTTCGAACCGCTCTTCTAGATACCCGACCTGCTCCAGCACGCTTCGCCGGAAGAATGCGGAAGCGCCGCAAGCTGAGAAGCATGCTTCGGGCAGATCGGAAACCGACTCGCGCGGCGCGAGATGGAGGCGCTTTGCAGCGCCGCCTGCGATCGAATAGACATCGCCGGCGGAATCAATGGGATGCGGCGGTTCGGCCAGCAGGACGAGTGACGCGACGGACGCGACATCGTCGGTATGGAATCCCGCAATAGCGGCAGCAAACCAATCCGGATCCAGCGTTGTGTCGTTATTGAGAATTGCAACAAACGGCGTTCGAGCTTCGCGCAGGCCGACGTTGCAGGTGCCGGCAAATCCGAGATTGGTCGTGTTAGACAGGCATCTGACATAGGAACGGTTGCCGACGATATCGCCGACGCCGCCGTCGGGCGAGCAATCGTCGACGATCGTCACGACGAATCGTCGATCCGACTGGCGATCGAGACTCTCGAGCAGCGCGGGAAGGAACCTCGCGCCGTTGTAATTCGGAATGACGATCGTGGCTATCGGTTCTGTCATGACGCTGAAGGCGCGCGGCGGCTCGGGTTCCTTTGCAACACCAATTCAGGCGGGTCAGACGCCCCTGCCCCCGACTTTCCTGACGGGCCAAACCCCAATTGCAGTCGCTCTGCCGCCGAACGACTTCCCGACGGTTGGTCAGTGACTATACACGGCACTTGCGGTCGATGCGACTTGGCGTCATCGTAACTGATGTGCATCAGGTCCTATCACATGCCGATCATCGCGAGCAGAACACGCAGGTGCGAAAGCGCGCCGTACATGTGGCGATCGCCGCGAGTGTATCGGTCGCGATTGTCGAGCTACTGCTTGGCGTTGTTCTCCACCTGGAAAGCCTGATCGCCGAAGGCGTGCATACGCTTCTTGACGGCGTGGATTCCGTCATCGTTCTCGTGACGATCTTTCTCGCGGCGCGCCCGGCGGACCGGCGGCATCCCTACGGCTACGGCAAGTACGAAGCACTGGGGGCCGGCGTCGAGGGGTTTTTCGTATTGATTGCCGGCGCGGGGATCGCCTGGCGGGCATTGTCGCATCTGATCGCCGGCAGCGTCCCGGCTTCCATTCCGCTCTACGTCTGCGCGATCATGCTGGCGGCG
>JAJDEC010000427.1 GCA_029259995.1 Phycisphaerae bacterium | reverse complement strand
GGTTCCAGGACGATCAGCGTTTCATCATCAAGCCACGCAATCTCGAATGGCGAGCTCTGCACGGTGACGACGGCAAACATCGTCAGAGACGCATCGGCGTTCACCTGGAACACGATGAGATCTTCGTTCGCCAGCGCCGAGGCATGGCCGACTGCCAGAAATCGCCCAGAAGGCGACAACGAGAGTTCATACGGGGAATCGTTGGTGAAATAGGTGCCGACGGGATTCAAAGTGCCATCGACGTTGATCGTAAAGGATCGAACCGACGCAAAATTGCCGAATTGCGGCGACGTCGAAATGTGATCCGTTACGAAGAGTGCGGGTAGAGTCGATTGTGCCTCTGCCGCCGGTATCGATAACACCGAAACAGGCAGGAAAACGATCGCGGCCATCGCCGCCAGATTCTTGAAGTTTTGTTGTTTCACGATTGAAAGCTCCGCCTCGCAGAGAATTAGGTATGCCGTGTTGCACGAGTGTGCATCCCGCTCGCCAATTCTTATCATAGTGCAGCACAGGGGCGAATCGCAACATTTGGGCAAATCGCATCAGAGATTTGCCCAAATTGCTCTGACTTGCCGTCATCAACGCACCAGCCGAACCCCTCCGCAAACCCCTTCCGGCGTATGGGTTGGGGCGCCATTTTCCTAAGCGAGTCCTCATCAGCATCCTTTCGCTCCAGCCGCCCGTCGGTACTCTCAATCGGCTGCGCTGAACCTTGACATCGGAATCCAGAATGACATACAGTGATGTCACTGTCGGACGGGGGACGGTGATTTCGTCATGTCGTTCGCGCAGTCTGTTCATGGATCAGTTCACTGAACAGTCGTTGGCTTTGGCGAGCCAATGTCCTCAGACCGTGGGCCATTCGTGGTTCCCATTCAAAGTCTGAGTCGCTTTCGAGGGGAGTCCGCGCAGTGGACCAATCACGAAACGCCGACTTGAACCCGCACTTGCGGATTCGAGATTCCGAATCTCGAAAGGTCAGGCCGATTCGATTCCAGATTTCTGTTGCATCGCTGTCGCGATGTATTGAGCCCTATCCAGTTCCTGCCCTTGCAGGACCAAGCGTCCCTAATCGATTCTAAGGAGGAGATTCAATGTTAAGAGCAATGAGATGGACTGCGGTCGCACTTGTGATCGTTACCATGTCGACGAGCGCTTTGAATGCGCAGATTATCGTCGGTCAGGAAAATGAAAACGAACCGGTCTTTCACGTCGACATTTCGACAGGATTTGGCACTCCGCTGTTTACGCCGGCAAATGGCGGCGTCGACTTTGCAGGCATCGAAGGTCTCGACGTCGATGACGCCGGACGAACGATCTACTTCACCACGGGCCTCGGATCACCACTGACGGAGACGCTTTACAGCGCGCACTATGACGATCCGGATCCGAACCTGCCCGGCCAGCTGCGAGTTCGCAAAGTCGCAGACCTGACGTTTGGCGCAGAGACGCCTCGTGTCACCGGCCTGGCATGGGACAGCATCGGCAATCGACTGCTGACGTCCTACCAATTCACGGTATCTGCGATTCCCGAAGGAATCTATGAGATCAACACAACGACTGGCGAAATGTCGCTCGTCATGGATCTTGACTTCGATCAGAATGACATCGAACTCAGCGGATTGGGCTTTAATCCGCTCGATGGATTCCTGTACGCGACCAACCTCGACTTCGGCAATCGATTCCTGAACAGGATCGACTTGACCCAGCCCCCGGCGACGGCCCGGACCGTTCTGATGAACGCGATTCTCGCGTCGAACGACGAAGGCCTTGCGCTGTCGAACGGCGACTGCGGCCCGGCTGCGAGCATCAGCTGCGATAACCGCGCCTACATCGTGCCGGATGACACGGGCGATCCGATCAAGGTATTCAACCTCGTCACGGATGCATTCGAAGCGGATGTCGGTCTGACGCCCTTCATTATTGACACCTCCTCTGCCGGCGCCGGTTGGGGCCCGAATGCCCTGTCCCCATTGTCGGGTGTGAACTTCTGCCTCGTCACATCCGCCGTTCCCGCCAGCGGACAGGATGTCGAGCTGGGCGATCAGATCGTCTATTCGATCCGCAATCAGAATTGCGGAGACACGCTCGCACCTTCCGGCACCTACACGATGACATTGTCGGGGCCTGGTGCGGTCGGCGCAACAATCGACTCCGTTTTCTCGGATTCGGGACTTGCGACGGAAACGATTTCAGATGTTGAAGTCTCCGCCACCATTACGCCATTCGGCGCTGGCGATCAGGACAATGTGACAATCACGGTGACGCCCGGCGCAGTCGGCGACATCATTCTGACGTGCACGTTCAACCCGGGCGGCGCGACGGATGTCTATACGGCGAACAACACGGAAGAATTCTCGCATCTCGTTCGAGTGTTCCCGTTGGCGAGTGCCGTCGCTTCGACGATTGGCGGCAAGACCTCTGCCCTGGCGCCGAGTCTTGGCGGCGCGGAATATGACACCGGCCTGGGCCGCGCCTATCGCAGCCCCGACGGAACCCGAATCGCGTTCGAAGCGAGCACCAACTTTGGATCGACGACGGACGATGACGTACTCGTCCGCTACGACAACGGCGTTGGTACTCTGGTTGCACAGGAAAACGTGTCGTTGATCGGACCGGACGTCGAAGACAATATCAACGAGCGAATGAGCGTTAACAACGCAGGTTATGTCGGATACATCGCGGACGCGACCGGTGCGGATGACGAATACGCAGTCGTCGCGCTCGATCTCTTCACGCGAACCTATGCCGCACGCGAAGATGACATTCCGCCGGTCTCGCCGTTCCAGGAGAATGGCTGGGACTACGGTTTTACACTGCACTCTGCGAATATCAACGGCAATAACCGAATCTCCTTCTGCTCCGAATTCATGGGCGGCGGAATCGCCAGTGGAGAGAACACGGCAATCTTCTCCGCGAATGAAGACGGAACCGATACGCAGATCGTGGCATGGGAAGGCAACACGATTCCCACAAACCAGGCCGGCGGCGGAACCGCGGCATGGGAGAGCTTCGACGACAGCGACCAGTGGTCTGACGGCGCGGGCTGTCAGTATCTTCTGTATGGC
>JAJDEC010000426.1 GCA_029259995.1 Phycisphaerae bacterium | reverse complement strand
CCCGGGAGGCGAAAGCGATGAAGACGCAAAAGGGAAGATTCTGCGCGCTGGCGACGATGGCGTTGGGCCTGGGCCTGACAGGCTGCTTCGGCGACACGATTCTCAGTGCAGGTGCGAAAGTGGCCGGCGGCCAGATCGCGTCACTCACATCCGGCGAGATCAAGATTCTGAATGAGACAGTTGTCGGTGTATTGGCATCGACGAATCCCGGCTTCACGGCCGAGCCGCTGACGGATGCGCAGGCGTCGGCCCTGTCCGCCTTCTTCGTGGCGAATTCGCTGAACACGCTTGAGGATTTCGAAGCGCTGCAGCAGATGGCGGAATCAAATCCGGAATCGCTGATGGGGCTCGACGAACTGGCGTCGGCCTTCAACAACGGCGAAGGATTCAACGCGGATGATTTTGACTTCGATCAGATCATCAACGCACTGTTCGGCGCGTCGGGCGGCACTGGCGGTCTCGGTGGTCTCGGTGGCACGACCACAACAACGACCGGCGGCACCAACTGATCGAATCGGACTGACTTGTCTATCGAATTGCAACACCCTGCCGTCGGCGATTCACTCGCGGCAGGGTGTTTCTTTTGTTCTTCACGGATTTGCAGGACGACGGCGTATCACGCTCTGGAAGTTGGATTGTGCGCCGCGAAGGATCCCGGAACGATCCATTGAGAATAACCCAGGCGAAGGATCCCGGAGGGATCCATAGAGAATTGCCCAGCGATTTATCGCTGGGGCACGCGGCTCCAATGACCAATTTCCGTCCCGTAGGGACGGAATGAATGCCACGCGACTGGCTCGCGCCGTCCCTCCGGGACGGCAATGCGCAGGAAAACGCTCATCGCATTCCCAGCCTTGAAAAGGCTGGGCTATTTTCACGTCGTCCCTGCCGGGACTTGGTGGAATGCAGCCGCCGCGTCGACAAGCGTCGTCAACGCTCCGCGCAAACCCGTGAAGAGCCTTCTTACTCAAGCCACCAGGGGCCTCCACGAGTTCCCGATCCACTTTGAAAGTGCCGACGCGCATCTTCGCCTATAATTCTATCGATCGCGTCGGCGCCGCCTGGCGCGGGATCGACGCGAACATGGAGAACGCACATGCGGCATTTGTTTGCGGACGGTATCGATTCGTCCTCGTCGCAGACGCCTCAACGTCGACAGGATCGCAAATTGTTTTCGGGAATCATTGATCAGATCGGATGCGTGCAGCGCGTGGCGGAGACAGCCGGTGGCCGCACGCTCTCAATCGACGCGCCGGAATATTGGACAGGCCTGATTGAAGGCGCGAGCGTCGCCATTGACGGCGTGTGTCTGACGATGACGAGCGCCGATGCGTCGACCGCGACGTTCGATGTGATCGCCGAAACGCTTCGTCGCAGTACGCTTGGCGGCGCCAAACAAGGCGATCGCGTCAATCTGCAGAAATGCATGGTGGTCGGTGATCGCATCGACGGACATTTCGTGCAGGGCCACGTCGACGCCGTTGCTGACATCGCGTCGATCGAACAATCCGCACAGGAATCAATCTGGTGGTTTGCGCCCGGCGCCGAATCGATGCGTTACATGGTTCCGAAGGGTTCCGTCACCATCGATGGAATTTCGCTCACGATTGCAGCCGTGGAAGCGCAACGTTTCAGCGTCGCATTGATTCCGACAACACTGGACATGACGACGCTCGGGTCGAAACCCGTCGGCGCACGTGTGAATGTTGAGACCGATATTCTGGTGCGTTCGATCGCCCATCTGCTCGAGGGTATGAATGCGGGAGACAGATCGTCGAACATCGATCGGTCGTTTCTCTCGCGTCACGGTTTTGATACGCCCTGAGTTGAAATGCAGATTGAATCATTGATTCCGCAACAGGCCTATTGCCTGTAACGAACCGGCTTTTAGCCGGCTCCACACGATGAACGATTCCCATTACCTACTAAGTGGCGTCATGCGGGGCCGCCAACTAAAATAAGGCAGCTTCGTTCGCAATGCCGCGATCGACGTCATTCACTCAACGGAACCCATGGCTGACGAGCAACAACAGGAACGGCTGCCGACGATCGGCATCACGATGGGCGATCCATACGGGATCGGCGCCGAAGTGATCGTCAAGGCACTCGCCGATCATTCGCTTCGCGAGCGCGCGAATTTCGTCGTTTACGGTCTCGCCGAGCAGATCGAAGCCGCCGCAGATCTGGCAGAGCTGCAAACCTACTGGGAAGTGTCGCCGCGTGGTCTTGCAAACCGAAAAATAACGCCGAATGTCCGAGTACTTGATTTCGATGAATTCGCGATGCATCGTCGCGGCCCCCCCCAGGCGACGCAGGAAGGCGGCCGCGCGAGCATGGCCTTTCTTGAGGATGCGATGCGCGACGCGCGTTACGACATGATCGATGCGATCGTGACGGGGCCGATCAACAAGACGTCGTGGAAGCTTGCGGGTTATGACAAGGTCCCGGGGCACACGGAGCTGCTTGCCAAAAAGTTTCATTCGCGGCGCGTCACGATGATGTTCGTCGGCGGGCCCCTGCGTGTGGCCCTTGCGAGCACGCACGAGGCGCTGTTCGACTTGCGCAATCACTTCACGATCGGTCGCGTTTTTCAGCCGATTGATCTGCTTCATCAGGCGTTGACTGAGTGGTTCGGTTTTGTCAGACCGCGCATCGCTGTGGCGGGGCTGAATCCGCATGCCGGCGAGAATGGTCGGTTCGGCGACGAGGAAGCCCGAATCATCCAGCCCGCGATCGACATGGCGCGCAACCACGGCATTGAAGCATCGGGGCCGTATCCCGCGGATACATTGTTTCGACGTGCGGCGCACGGGGAATTCGACGGCGTCGTCGCGATGTATCACGATCAGGCGTTGATTCCCGTCAAACTGCTTGCGTTTGATGAGGCCGTCAACATCACGCTCGGGCTGCCCATCATTCGAACCAGCGTGGATCACGGCACGGCGTTCGACATCGTGGATCGCAATCGGGCGGAGCCGGGCTCGATGAAGGCGGCCGTCCGCATGGCAATCGAACTGGCGAATCAGCGTAACGTGAAGCGAGCGCGAGATGCCGAAGAGGCCAGGTCGTCGGAAGTCTCCGATGACGCGAATCCCTGATCCCCTCAACGTCGAACGACGAATTTCCGCCGAAGACCGAGTGTGCCGACGAGTGTCGCCGTCATGAAGAACCATGGCATGGGGCCGCAGATCGAAGTGAAAAGGAGCGCCGGCTCGTCTATGTCGTCGACAGTCGGCGAGAAGTCGATCTGGGCCTCGACGATGACGCGTCCGTCGCGCGCGATCGTCATCGGCAATTCGAGATACGCGAGCGCGATCGCCGCCACATCCATGGGATGTATTTCCGTTGTCAGTCGGCGACCTTCAGCAATGCCCGGCCCGTTCAGAATGAACGGCACGTGTTGATCGTCGGGTATCGGAAATCCGTGCGTCTTGTCGTGACCGCCGTGATCCGCCGTAATGATCAGCAGCGTCTCTTCGCGAATTCCACGATCATCCATCACATCGAGTATTCGGCGCAGCGCCGCATCGGCCCGTGTGACTTGCGCCATGTAAGGATCGCTCAGCCAGCCATGCGCATGGCCTGCACCGTCGGGTTCGCCAAAGTGCAGGAATACCAATCGGAGATCGTTGTCTCGAATGGCGACGGCGCATTCATCGGCAATCACGTCGACGTCACCTTTGATACGGCGAAAGTCGGCATCGCCGTCGGCACACAGATAGCCGAGTTTCCCCTTGTTGACGAAGAAACCGCTCGAAACACTGTGTTCGCGCGACACGTCGAAAACAGTGGGATGTTCGATTCGCCCCGGCGCCGTGACATTGATGAAGACACCGTGCGAGAGGATCGCAAGCCCTGTCAGCATCGAGGAATGATTCGGAAGCGTGACGGCAGGTATTTCAGCGAGCGCGGCCGGTTGATAGCTTCCGCTTTCGATCAGGCTCCACAATGTTGGCGCCGATGCTTCGCTGATCGCGTCGGGGCGAAGCCCATCGAAGCTGACGATCATGACGCGCGACGTGGCGTTCGTCTGAGCACTGGTTGGAACATCAAGTTTCTGCGTCGAAGGCACAAAGGCCATCGAGCCGACGATCGTCGATGAGGTGACGGGTGAGTTGGGTTCGACGCCGCGCGGCGATTCGTCCGGGAGAGCATCGATCGATGCCGCGGTTGCAAGCTGATGCGGCAAAGTACAGGGCACGGAGTTTTGTTCGCAGCACGACGCGACGAAAAGGACCATCAGGAGGGGCAGAGAATGGCGGGTCATGAATTGCTCGATCCCGGAAAATTGCCTCAGTCATACGAATTCCGCGAAGTATGCGAGTCGGCAGCGTATCAGGATAGCGAGTCTAGTTGTCATTTTCCGTCGCGCAAAGTGATTCCAGGAGGCGAGCATGCATCGCGGGGGTACCGCACAGGATCGGCACATCGCCTCCATCGTAGGCGCCGACGTCGATCGGCCACAATGGTCCCCCATCGCCGCGCGTGACGACGCCCCCGGCCTCCCGAATCAAGAGGGCCCCGGCGGCGATGTCCCATAGCCGGCATTCGGACGCATACGATCCCTCCGCGATACCGGCGGCCGTCCATGCCAGGTGCAGGCAAATGGAGCCGACGTTGCGAAAGTTGTAGGCGTCCATCCAGGCGCGGACAAAGTTCGGCATCGTTCGTTTTCGAAACGATGAGACCAATACCGTCGTGTCGGTATCGAACGGGCGATCGGCGACACGAATGGCGTCGTTGTCGCGAAACGCCCCCATTTTGCGCCCCGCGGAATACACGCATCCCGAAACGGCCTCGTGGATCGCACCGGCGATTGTCTCCCCGCAATCCATCACGGCGATGGACGTCGCATAGAGCGGCGCGCCTCTCGCAAAATTGCGGGTTCCATCGATCGGATCGACGACCCAGCAGTAACGGGCATCACACGCCTTCGCATGTCGTTCGGGCCGTCGGATCGTTTCCTCGCCGATCACGGCGTGATCGGGATAGGTTCGCGCAATCGCATCGAAGATGGCCGCCTGGACGGCGTGATCCGCGTCGGTTACGGGAGAGTCGTCATGCTTGCGTTCGACGATCATACGGCCGGCATAAGACTTTGCGATTGTTCCCGCGGATCTCGCGAGATCACGCGCAAAAGTTCGCAGCGATTCAATGTTCAATGAATCTTGCACAGTCTCGCATGTTCGCGTGTTCATCGATGGGACACAAGTCGGAAAGCACTGTTGGGCGATGTTGGCGGGATCGCCTCAGATGTTCTCGCCGAGCATTGTGTCGCAAACGGGTTGTACGACAGTAATCCGGTTCTTGCCGCCGGCTTTCGCGAGATACAGGGCTTCGTCCGCGAGTTGAATCAGGGCGTCGGCCGTCTGGGGCTCTTTGCCTTGTCGGCTGGCGACACCGATGCTCAGCGTCGCAACGGCGGCGTTCGGCATGTCGCGTTCGACATCCTCGCAGAATGTCTTGAGAATGCGTTCTGCTGACGCCCGCGCATCGGCCGGCGCCGTCTGGGGCATCAGCACACAGAACTCGTCTCCGCCGTATCGGATTGCGACATCCGCTTCCCTGACGGATCGCTGGATGACGTTTGACGTTAATCGAAGAAGGTCGTCCCCCGCCTGATGCCCAAGCGAGTCGTTGACGTGTTTGAAGTTGTCGAGATCGATCATGATACAGGTCAGATTCGTCTCGTAGCGGCTCGATTCGGCGAACAATTGTCCCAGTAGATCGTTGAAATGCCTTCGATTGTAGAGCCCTGTGAGTGAATCCCTTGCCGCCATCTCTCGAAGCCGCTGGTTCGCATCCTCCAGCGCCTGCGTTCGCATCAACACACGGTCCTCAAGCTCCGTGTTGAGTACAATGAGCTTGTTATGCGTTGCCTCGATTTGATCCGCCATCGCATTGAAAGAGTCTGCCAACTCGCCGATCTCGTCGTTGCGTCCAAGTTTGACGCGAACGCCGGGGTCGTTGCGAGCGATCGCGCCGGCCGCATCCCGGAGCTTGTGCAGCGGGCTGACGACATTTCGGACAATCTGATACCCGAGCGGCACCATCAGGATGGTGATCAATACAGACATGCCGATCGCGCTGTTCGAGAGTCTCGCCAGCGACGCTTCGGCATCCTTGAGGCTCACGCCCAGCCGGACGTATCCGACTGTTGGAGCGGGCATGTTTTCGTCAAGGGACGCAGAGGGCAGGCGGACGGGGTAGACGACGTCGACGCGTGTTCCGTAGGTTCGATGAACCATGACGCGAGGTTCGTCGATTGGCTCGACGGAGATCTGTCGCGTGTCCTGCAAGAGGAACGGCGTGATGTTTCCGGCGCCGTGTTGGTAGCTTGCGAGGACATTGCCGGCGACGTCGGTAAACAGGACGTAGCAGATGTCGCTTCCGAGCAGCATGCCTTCCGAAACCCGAATCAGCGATTCTGCGTCACGATTGACGAGGTCGTTGGCGGCGGCCAGCGCGAGCGCCTGGGCAAGATCGCGCGATCGGGCGCGCGTGTTGTCGATCACGAGCCCTGTGGAGGCGCGCAGAAACATGGCCCCCGTCAGACCCGTCGCCGCAAGGACAGTCGTCGTCAGAATGAGCGTCGTGCGGGATTGCAGCCCCCACATCCGCTTTCCGAATTGACGTATCGAATCGATCAACCGGGTTGGCTCCCCGAACTTACGTCCATGTTCCTGTCCTGCACGCGCACTCCACGCGCCATTTCCCAGAGTTCATCGGCTACTGTAAAGGTACGATCCACTGACGAATTCCACTTCAAATGCGTTGCCCATAAGCATTTGTGCTCTGTCTGAGGACATCGCGAGATGGGCGTGGGCCCACAGTCCGGCTTGTCAGATTCGTATGTGTGCGATAATCTCTTATGGCTTCGGACAGGGCAGTGATTCCGGCGGAATCTGCCCCTGTCCGGCACTGTTGGTGAGTGTAGCTCAGTTGGTTAGAGCACTAGGTTGTGATCCTAGGGGTCGCGGGTTCGAATCCCGTCATTCACCCTTTTTTCATCCGCCATGCGAATAAACGCTAAGTCATCAGAACGAAGCGCGCGGAGCCGCTTTCGTCCGATATCGCGCGGAATGCGGATCAGCCCACGGATTCGGACAGCAGTGCGGGCAATTGAGCGACGAATTGCGATCGCGGCATGACGGATGTGGCCCCGGCAGCCGTTGCCGCCTCTCTGAGATCGCCCCGAACGTGTGAGTAGTACGCAACAACCGGCGTGCCGAGGTCGGCGCCGACTCGTATCGCGGCGGCCGCGTCGGGCATGTCCATGTCGACAAGAACCAACGTGATGTCCGACGCCTCCAGCTTTTCCTGGAGTTGCACCGGAGTGGCGGCCGTCGTCAGCCGACGATTTGCGGCGCGGGCTTCCGCGTTGATCCGCGATCGAAACATGAGGTCTGTTGCATAAAGAATAACGCTGACAATTGGCTGTTCGCTCATCTGGAGGATTCTACCGGAGTCGGACGGCGACTGCATCGCCCGATGATCGATTCTTGACGTAACCAAGATGGCTTTCGAGAATCAGGCGCCTGCGAATTACGATGCAGCCAATAGAGGGCACACAATGATGAAGTCGCATTCCGAGAGATTCCTCGAAATCGTCAACGATGCAAAGTCGCGGATCAAGGAGACCGACGTCAAGACGGTTCACGATCGCCTTGAACGCGATGAGGAATTCTATCTCGTCGACGTTCGCGAAGAGAGCGAATACGCGGCGGGTCATCTGCCGCGCGCGCTGCATCTCGGAAAGGGCGTGATCGAACGCGATATCGAACGGGGCATACCGAAGTCCGACTCGCCGATCGTGCTGTATTGCGGCGGCGGCTATCGATCCGCACTGGCCGCGGAAAACCTGCAGCGAATGGGATACACGAATGTGCTGTCGATGGATGGCGGCTATCGAGGTTGGCGTGAAGCCGGATATCCGATCGTTCATGAAGAGTGAGCCGCGCTGTCGGCAATCGCCCATCGTCAGCGTTCGCCGTTGAATCCGAGAATTCCTATGTGCGAAGAAAGTTCGTCAACAGGATGGATCCCGCCTCAGTCATGAAACTCTCCGGATGAAACTGCACGCCGGCCAGCGGCAAGTCCCGATGGCGCAATCCCATGCATTCCCCTTGTGTCGTCCATGCCGTGACTTCGAAGGAATCGCTCAACGAATCCCCATCGACGATCAGTGAGTGGTATCGCATCGCAGTGAACGGATTCGGCACGTCTGCAAAAATCGTCGTGCCGTTGTGCAGGATCTCGCTGGTTTTCCCATGCATGATTCGATCGGCCCGTCGCACGTTTGCTCCGAACACGTCCGCGATGCATTGATGTCCCAGGCAGACGCCGAGAATCGGGATCTTTCCCGTGAAGGCCTCGATCGCGGCGCGACTGATGCCACTTTCCTTCGGCGTACACGGCCCCGGCGAAATCACCAGATGGGTTGCGCCGAGGTCAACGAGTTCCGCCATTGTTGTCTCATCGTGGCGAATGACGCGGATTTCGTGACTGAGCGACGGCTCACGGATACCGATCGTGCCCAGAGACTGCACGAGGTTGAACGTGAATGAATCGTAGTTGTCGATGATGAGAATCATGGGTTTCGGGTAATCGTCGCAAGGCAGGGCCGGCCGATGATCGCTGCCCGTCGATAGACGGCCTTCGGGACAGAATCTCTTTGCGCCTCTATCCTATCGCTGCGAAACATCAGCGTCATTATCCTTGAAGGAGTCAGCAGTGTCGAAAGAGCACGATCCGGGGTTTGAGACGATCTGTATGCATCTGGCCGACGATCGTGAAGCACACTTCGGCGCCGCCGCGCCGCCGATTTATCAGAATTCGACATTCACGTTTCCCGACTCGGCGAGCTTTCACGCACGGCAGGATTCCGAATCGACGCGATACGACTACACGCGCACAAGCAATCCCACGACGCGAATCCTCGAGCGCAAGATCGCCACGCTGGAGAAGGCAGAAGACTGCCGTGCATTTGGCTCCGGCATGGGCGCCATCACGGCCGCCGTGCTGTCGTGCGTCAGCGCCGGCGATCACATCGTCACGATCGATACGGTCTATGGCCCCACACGAAAGTTGTTCTCCGAACTGCTTCCGCGCTACGGTATCGAGACGACTTTCGTCCGGGGTACGTCGATCGAACAGTTCGAAGAGGCGATTCGGCCGAATACGCGACTGCTGTTCGTGGAATCCCCGTCGAGCATTTTCTTCGACCTGCAGGACCTGCCGGCAGTCGCAACGCTTGCGCGCGATCGCAAGATCGTCACGATCTGCGATAACAGCAACGCGACGCCCGTGTTCCAGAACCCCATCGCCATGGGCATCGATCTCGTCGTACATACTGCCACAAAGTACATCGGCGGGCACAGCGACGTCGTTGCGGGGCTCGTTGTGGGGGATCGTGAACGCATCGAGTCGATCGGTCGCGTCGAAAGCCAGCTGCTGGGTGCCACGTGCGATCCGTTTGCGGCCTGGCTCATGCTTCGCGGCATTCGCACGCTGCCGATCCGAATGGAGCGCCATCGGCGCAGCGGGCTGGAAGTGGCGCGGTTCCTGGCCACAGATATGCGCGTTGCAAGGACGTTCTATCCGGGGTTGGATTTGCACCCGCAACATGGTCTCGCAAAGCGACAGATGCGGGGCCAGTCCGGATTGTTCAGCTTCGAGCTGAGGCAGAATACGCAGGCGGCGACGTTCGCCGTCGTCGATGCCCTGCGATACTTCTCGATCGGAGTCAGCTGGGGCGGCTATGAAAGCCTCGCTGTACCGCTACTCGCCGTGGATCCGGCAAGCCGCAAGGACGTTTGGGTCATTCGGCTGAGCGTCGGCCTGGAGACAGTGGAGGACCTCAAGGCGGATCTGTACCAGGCGCTGAATCGAATCGAGTAGTTCGCATGGCAATGGACTGCTCGAGCTGCAGTCCTCGCCCCGACGACTCGGCATCCGTCGTTACTGCTGCTGTGTTGCAACGTTATGACTGGCAGTGGTTTGTGTTATTCGCGACTTTGATCGTTCCTTGTGTGCACATGCGGCGACTTTATAATGCGGGCCGCTGATTGTGATGTCGGAAAGCCGTACCAGAAGGCGCGTTTCAGTTGATCAAACTCCTCATTCTTGACGTCGACGGCGTATTGACGACAGGGGCGCTGCCCTACGACGCCGACGGGAATCGCCGGAAGTCGTTCTACGTGCAGGACGGTGGAGCGATTCGGCGCTGGATGGCACAAGGCCTGCAGGTCGCCATTCTGAGTGGCCGGGAAGCGCCCTCCGTGAACGCGCGGGCGGAAGACCTGGGGATTCAGATCGTTATTCAAGGTGTACCTGACAAGGTCCCGGCGTACGAGACGATTTGCCGGCAGATGAATGCAAGCGATTCGGAAGTCGCCGTGATGGGTGACGACTTGCCGGATCTGGCCCTGCTGAGTCGATGTGGTTTTCCGATTGCCGTGGCCAACGCCCATCGGTTCGCCAAGCGGCTTGCCAGATACGTGACGCGATGCAACGGGGGCGAAGGCGCCATTTCCGAAGGCATCGAACGATTACTGCGGTATAACGGTACACACCAGGACGCATACTCTCGATTTCAATCTTTGCCGCGCGCTTCGGCGTAACGTCGCGACAGGCTGGCGGCACAGCATTCACGGGCATCAAAATGCAACGCAAGATCATTCTCGTCGTCGCAACGCTGGCGCTGGCCATTGGCGCGTATTTCCTGTTCTCCCGTGACGACGATCCGGTCACGAAAGCCAACAGGGGCAGCCCTGACTCCGGCAAGATCACGCGCGAGTTTGCCGAGCGGGCGGGGGATTCGGGCAAGCAGACGATGAACGCCGGACCCGTCAAGTTCAGCCCCGGATCGCACACGAAGATTGTCATCCACGATCAAAAGACGCGGAAGCCGCAGACGATCTTCGAGGCGGACGAATGGGAGCCGATCAGCGACGATCGATTCGACGTTCGCAACATGCGCATCCAGCGATTCATGGGCGACGGCGAAACGGTGTATATCAGTGCGGATCGGGCCGACGTGACGGTCTTCCACGCCGGCGACAATCGCTACGATCCGCGACGCGGCAAGCTGACAGGGAATGTCCGTGTCGTTGTCGACAGGACGACGGATCTCTGGCGACAG
>JAJDEC010000425.1 GCA_029259995.1 Phycisphaerae bacterium | reverse complement strand
GATGACGCCGCGCGTGCAATCTGCAAACGCGACGCCCGGCCACTGGACGCTGCTGAATCTGTTCGTACGAATCCGGCGAATGCGTGGCATGGCGTGATCGGCGTTTCGATCCCAGTCGATCGTCCATTCGGCGTTCTGCTGTACATGCGAACCCTCGGGTTGGATCGAAGAAGATTGAAAGTAGACGTCTGTCGCAAATGTGGAACCTGCGTCGCGGTTCACGGAAACAACTTTGGACTTGATGTGGATGTCGTGACCGCCGTCGTGGGGCTGCATCAATTGGCGAAGTGCGTCGGCCGGTTTGAACCAATCGTCGCCGGCGGCAGTGATCGCATCGGATCGCGTGATCGTCACGCCATTTCGCGATTGTGTTGTTGGATTGCCACCGCACATCTGGGCGAGGGCGGCGTCCTCAGCGAAGTAGTCCGCCATCGGGATTGCATCGATTGTTGATTCTGCCAGGAATGCAGCGAGGGCGTTGAGTTGCTTGCCGGCCTGATCCGCGTCAATCTCGGTATGCCAATCATCGGCGGCTGGGGACCATTTTTCGGTCAGTCGTTCGATCTCCTGCTCGCGAGACGCGGGTTGGCTCGTCGGCCCGGACGCCCGAATGTGGCCGGCGAGCAGAAACGTCGCGACGAGACTCAGGAATAAGACACGGATCGAAATCAAGGGCGGCGTGCTCGAATTTGTCCAATCGAAGTCATTGAATTGGCCATTGTATCAGATCGCTGGGCCGGTTCCGGGAGAGACTCGAATCGCGTTTCGCGGATCCCGTGATATCGAGTTGTCGTGACGGCAGTGTAAGGACCCGTTGAATCCGCGAATTGCAGGAACGTGGATCGCCAGAGCGCTGACTGGCGAACAGGGGCTTGACTCCATACCGACCGGTTGGTATGGTTGTGGGCATGTCGCCGAGGAACGCAGAATCGAGTCGAGCGTCGCTGCTGATCGCCGGATCCCAATGCTTCCGTCGCGAAGGATTTGTTTCGACGACTGTTGACGACATCTGTCGCGAAGCAGGCGTCAGCAAGGGGGCCTTCTTCCATCACTTCGCCAGTAAGGAGGCGCTTGCCGCTGCGTGTCTTGAAAAGTGGCGGACGGACATGGCCGCGATGGATGCGACGGCCCCGTATCGATCGATTTCGGATCCCGTCGAGCGTCTAGACGGATGTATGGCGTTCTATGTAGATATCTTGAGCCGTCCCGGGCAGTTGAAATCCTGTCTTGCCGGCACGATTGCTCAGGAGGTCTTCGATACGAATTCGACATTGCGCGACGCGTCGAATCAGTGTTTTGTCGGCGCGGAATCGATGTTTGCGGCGTTGCTGCGGGATGCCGCCAAGATGCGAGGCGTCGACATTGATGTTGTCGGACTGGCGAAGCATTGGACCGGCGCAATCCAGGGGGCGCTCATCCTCTACAAGGCCTCCCAGGATGCGTCGGTCATCGAAAACAATCTGAATCATGTGCGCGCCTACATCATGGCGCTGCTCGACACAAGGAAAACGGAATAAGCATCAAGCGAGACTGAAACGTGTGCAGGCTGCTTGGTGAAATATCCTCATGTAAAAGGAGCAAATACGTATGTCGATTGCTGAGAATTTCCTTCACGAATTCGAACACGAGGCGAAGACGACGCGGCGATTCCTCGAACAACTGCCGGCGGGCAAGCTGAGCTGGAAGCCGCATGAGAAGTCGCTGTCGGCCGGGCAACTGGCACTTCACATCGCGTCGGCGCCGGCCGGCATCATTGGCATGGCGATGGTGGAAGAGGTACCGGCGCCGGACTTCGGACGATCGTTCGACGAGGCGACGTCGGTTGACCAGGTGCTTTCGGCGCACGAAGAGAGCGTGGCGGCGGTCAAGCGCCAGTTGCCCACGCTGACGGATGCGCAGATGGGGCAGATGTGGCGGATGGTCAAGGACGGCGCGCCGATTCTCGAGATCCCGCGTGCGGCGATGATTCGAAATATCATGATGAATCACATCTATCATCATCGCGGACAGTTTGGCGTGTATTTGCGGTTGATGGGAGCGAAAGTCCCGTCGGCGTATGGACCGAGCGGCGACGAAATGCCGGAATTCGCCGGGCAGAAGGCGGGTGCCTCCTCCTGACGCGCGATCGGCGATCGTGTAGCGGTTTTTCCATATATCGTGCGAGTCGGTTCGGGCTTCGAGTCTGAATCGGCTCGTTTCTTTGTATGCTGGCAGGTGCTCTCGGATGGATTATCATTCCCGCCATGTCAAAGGAAGAAAAATTGCGGGCGTTGCTGGCGGCCGAACCGAATGACGGTTTTCTGAATTTCGGTCTGGCGATGGAACTGGCCAAACAGGAGCGATGGGATGCGTCGTTCGCGCAGTTCGATCGGCTGATCGAAGTCGATCCGAATTACGTCGGCGCGTATTTCCACAAGGGCAAGACGCTTGCGTCGATCAATCGCATTGACGAGGCGCGCGTGGAATTGCGTCGTGGGATCGCGAAGGCGGGCGAAGTCGGCGATTTTCATGCAAAGGGCGAGATGGAAGAGTTTCTCGCCGGGCTTTGAATTGAACGATGGGGGCGTGACGACTGATCAACGCTGCCGAACGTAACGGTGTGCGTCACGGAATTCGTCGTCGATCGATCCCTTGTCTTCCCATTCAGATTTCGACCACTCCGGAAAGAATGCGTCTCCTTCGACGTCCGGCAGATCTACATGTGTTATGACCATTTCGTCGGCGT
>JAJDEC010000424.1 GCA_029259995.1 Phycisphaerae bacterium | reverse complement strand
CGCACGCCAACTCGGCATCGTTCGGAATGTTCGATTTCTCGGGCAGAAAGACGACGTCGCACCGCTGCTCCGACGGGCGCGGATCTTTGTCCTCACGTCGGAATCGGAAGGACAGTCGATCGCGATGATGGAAGCGATGGCGGCGGGCCTTTCCATTGCCGCCCCCGACGTGGGAGAACTGACGGACCTGCTTCGAGAAGGCGAAACGGGCATCGTGATTGCCCCGGATAATCCGGCTGAATCCGCAGCACAGATCGACGCATTGCTTGAGAACGAATCGAAACTCACGCAAATGGGATTGCAAGGTCGAGAAACCGTCATTCAGTTCGCTGCAACGCAGGCCGTCGCGCAGAAGTGGACCGATGCGATGCAGCAGATCTCATCGCCCAACGCGACGACAAGACGACCGACGTCGACGCCCGCGAAACTGGCGACGGAATCCAGCACGGGCCTGACCGCAAAGGTTGCCAGGAGTGATACCTGATCGCATGACGACACGCACCGCGCAAACTCGATTCGCTCCCCTGCTGGTATTCCTGGCGGCACTGATCGTGCGCGCATCGTTCTGCTTCGTCGCAATTCCAATATTGAATCTGAACGTCGGCCCGAATCGGAGCGACTTCTTTACGTCAACGGACGGCTACATCGACCTCGCAATCAACATGGTCGACCATGGAACCTACGCGTTCGCCCCCGACGCCACACCAACGATCTATCGCGCACCGCTCTATCCCGTTGCACTTGCAGTCGCCTATGCCGGCGTCGGCAATGCGGCGACAGCGATTCTGATCGTGAACTGCCTCGCGTCGTCCGTCGCCTGCGCCGTTGTGTTTGTCATCACAAGACGTCTCTTCCGCGAACGCGTCACGATGTTGTGGGCAGCCCCCGTCGTCCTGTTTCCATTGTCCATCTACTACTGCGCCAGCAGTTTCTCAGACACGTTCCTGACACTCACGATCGCACTCTATCTCTGGGGATTGATCGCCTTGATGCAATCGCCGACTCGAAAACATGGCGCAGGATCGGGCATCGCATTCGCGGCCGCCGCACTCACGAAAGCCGTCGTGCTGCCGATCCCCATGTTGATCTGCATCTTCGCGGCCCTTCGAAATCGCAAGGCGCTCCCGCAGTCAGCCATCGCGATGATCGTCGGATTCGCGCTCGTCGGCATCTGGACCGCGAGAAACCATGAAGTGACCGGCGCGTTCGTGCCTGTCACAGGCGGCGCGGGCTTCAACCTGCTTCTCGGTAACTTCATGATCGATCGCGGTGACGATTGCGACGCCAGCCTGAAGTACGCACGACTGAAGGCCGTCGAACACATGCAGACACGCCACGACGTCGCGATTGACTTGAGCAGCCTCGATACCGACGGTCATCTCGACGTACCACGCGACATCGATACGCAGTACGGACATGCGGCCATCGCCATGTATCAGGAAGCCCCGATTCTGCTGGCCCGAAAGCTGGCGATCAACAGCGCGCGCTTCTGGTACTTCTCATCGAGTCCGACCAAGTCGCTCGCCAATGGAATCGTCAATCTGACGGTTCTTTCCCTGGCCCTCATCGGCCTCTGGCAGGTGCGTCAGGCCGATCGATCGACGTCCGAGCTGATCGCGTTGTTCGTTGTCGCCTTCATGTTGCTCTACGCCGCCGTGATTGTTCACTCATCGAGATTCAGTCTACCAATTGTCATGGTGTTGTTGCCGCTTGCGACTTCGCCAGTGGCTTCGCTGTGGCATTCGATCGTGAGTGGACCGCGATGCGATGCGACGACCACGGATTCAAAGCCGCACCAGAACGCCGTCCTGACGAGGGCCGACGCATGAGCGCCCTGTCACGAAAAAACTTTTGGGAAAAGACGCCGCCGAGCGTAAAGCAGGCCCTCGGCGCAGCCCTCGGCGTCGCCCCGCCGACATTCTGGCTGGGCCGCGCATTCCGCGAGCAACTCGCATTCGCCAATGCATCGCAGCGATGGCCGGCGGCCAAGGCCACCGCCTGGCAACTGGATCGCATCCGCGAAATCGTCGGACGCGCGATCGCACAATCGCCATACTATCGACGTGCGTATGCCGCCGCCGGAGTCGATGCCGACACACTCAACGCCCTCGACGACGTGCGCCGCCTGCCAACAATCGACAAGTCAACCATCCGCGAACATGGCGACGACATGATGACCGTCGCCAGGTCGGCGCCCGGCGTTGACTACGTCACGACCGGCGGATCCGGCGGCGAACCCATGGGCTTCCACATCGGCGCCGATCGTTCCGCCATCGAGTACGCCTATCTCGTTGCCGGTTGGCAGCGCGCGGGCTATGACACCAACGACGTCCAGGCCGTATTCCGTGGTCAAGTCGTCACGCCCGATCGCGCAGGTCTGCGCCATAGCTACGATGCGATTCTTCGCCGGCACTACTACAGCAATTTTCATATGACCGACGAGAATATGGGGCGCTATCTCAATCATCTGGCGACGATCGGCGACTGCCATCTCCACGTTTACCCGTCGTCCATCGCCACATTGACGCGCTATCTCAATCGATCGAACCGCAAGTTGCCGACAAATGTCCGCGGCATCCTCGCCGGCTCGGAAATCGTCTACGACGCCGATCGCGCCGCCACCGAACGAGCGACGGGCCTGCGCTACTTCTCCTGGTACGGCCACTCCGAGAAGCTGGTCCTGGCAGCGGAATGCGAACACGCTTCGACGTATCACGTCTGGCCGACGTATGGCTATTGCGAATTGCTCGATGCATCCGGAAACCCCGTCACGAAACCGGGCGATCGCGGCGAGATCGTCGGCACGGGCTTCATCAATCGCGTCATGCCGTTCATTCGATATCGCACGGGTGACTATGCGACGCTTGCCGATTCGCGTTGCGACGCCTGCGGCCGCGAACACATGCTGCTGACGGATATCCAGGGGCATCGCACACAGGAGATGCTGATCTGTGCGGATGGAACGGAGATCAGCTGGACGGCGGTAAACATGCACGATCGCACATTCGACGGCGTGCGACGCTTCCAGTTTCGACAATCGCTGCCGGGCAAGGCAACACTACGACTCGTACCGGCCGAAGGATTCGATCATTCCCGGACGATGGCAATCAAGCAGAGCCTGGACCGAAAACTCGGCGAAAGGATCGTGTTCGACGTCGAGCTATGCGACGAAATAGAACTGACGCATCGGGGAAAGACGACGTTCGTCGATCAACGAATACCGGACGCTGTGCGCGAAGGAACAGAGGCACGCGCGACATGAAACAGGTTGTGCAGAACTATCGCGACGGATCGCTCTCGCTGGAGGATGTCCCTGCGCCGCTTTGCCGCGCCGGCGGCGTCCTGGTGCGCACGGCCTTTTCCCTTGTCAGCACGGGCACGGAACGCATGAAAGTGCAACAGGCGCGCATGAGCCTGATCGAAAAGGCCCGCGCCCGCCCCGACAAAGTTCGACAAGTCATCGAAAGCGTCAAACAAGTCGGCGTCGTCGAATCCATGAACAAGGTCCGCGAACGACTCGAAGCACTGACGCCGCTCGGCTACAGCATGGCGGGACGCGTCGAATCCGTGGGCGCCGGAATCGACGATTTGAATGTCGGCGATCTCGTGGCATGCGCCGGCGAAGGCATCGCCTGTCACGCGGAGTTTGTCTTCGTTCCACGGAAACTCGTCGCGCGCATTCCCGAAGCCGCCGACATCAAGGACGCCGCCTTCACGACCGTCGGCGCCATCGCCATGCACGGCGTGCGCCAGGCGAATGTGAAACTCGGCGACAGCGTCCTCGTTGTCGGTCTCGGCCTCGTCGGTCTGCTCGGCGTGCAGATTCTCAAGGCGGCCGGCTGTCGCGTGATCGGTATCGACATCGCCGAGGACAAACTCGAACTCGCGCGACAATGCGGCGCGGACGAGGCCTTCCATCGCAACAACCCAACACTCAAGGACACGATTCAACAGCTGACGAATGGCGCCGGCGTCGATGCGGCCTACATCGCGGCGAGCACGAAGTCGAACGATCCGATGACGCTGGCCGGCGAAGTCGTGCGCGATCGCGGAACAGTGGCCATCGTCGGCATGGTTCCTGTCGAGGCCGATTGGCGCGTCTACTACGACAAGGAACTGCGCGTCGTCATGTCGCGTTCGTACGGACCCGGCCGCTATGACGCGAACTACGAGCGCCGCGGCATTGATTATCCGATCGGCTACGTCCGCTGGACGGAAAATCGCAACATGGAGGAATTTCTCCGGCTCGTCGAGAGCGGCGCCGTGCGCCCTTCCTTGTTGAAGCCGACGATCTACCCATTCGACGACGCCCCCGAAGCCTATCGAAAGCTGCACGAGGGCGGCGAAGATTCGAGCGTGGCGATACTGTTCGAGTACGCAAAGGAAGCAAAGCCAACGACGCGCGTTGACTTCGCGAAATCGAACGCAGGCAAGTCTACGAGCTCAAGCGCCATCGGGATCGGTCTCATCGGAGCCGGCAACTTCGCAACGGCAACGCTGATCCCCGCCATGAAGAGGGCGAATGGCGCGCATCTTCGGGCAATTTGTTCGGCAGGCGGCCTCTCCGCTCGCAGCGCCGGCGGCCGCCACGGCTTCGACTATTGCACAAGCAATATCGTCGACGTTTTGAAAGACGACGAAGTCCACGCCGTCGTGATTGCCACGCGCCACGACACGCATGCGAAATTCGCAGCCCAGGCGCTCCGCGCCGGCAAGCATGTATTCGTCGAGAAGCCGTTGGCGCTGAAGCCGGCGGAACTGCGCGACGTGATCGACGCCCAAACAGAATCCGGCCGCGTCCTGATGCCGGGATACAACCGGCGCTTCAGCCCGCTGGCCATCGCCGTCCGCGATGAGTTCGCCGGCGCGCAAAGCCCCATCGAAATCGTCTGCCGCGTCAGTGCGGGAGAGATCAAGGCGGACTCATGGTATCAGGACGCCGACGAAGGCGGCTGGCGAATCGTCAGCGAAGGCTGCCACTGGGTGGACCTGATCCAGTTCATCGCGGGAAGCACTGTCGAACGCGCCTATGCGGAAATGGTCGGCGGCCGACTCGACGGCAAGCAGAACGACAACTGCATCGCCACGCTCCGACTGCGCGACGGATCGATCGGTACGCTCATCTACGTCGCGAACGGCGATACGACCGCCGGCAAGGAACGCGTCGAAGTCTTCGGCCAGAACCGCACAGCCGTGATCGATAATTGGCGCAACGCAACAATCACGAACAAGGGCAAGACGCGAAAACTGAGCGCCGGCGCGTCCGGCAAAGGCCATGCGGCAGAGATGCAGGCATTTATCGACGCCGCCAGAACCGGCAGCCATGTGTGCCTTCCATTCGGCGACGCCGTCGCGTGCACGGCCGCCACATTCGCTATTGCGACTTCCCTGCTGACGGAAGTCCCCGTCCGATGTGACGACGTCATGCGAACATCAGACGACGAAGAACCAGAACCGCAACCGTGAGTCCTACAGAGCCGCGACCGTAAGAGAGCGGGCGTGCGGGCAATAGACGCCCGACCAAACAACGAGATTTCGCTAAGACCATGAGCACTGCCGCCGTCCAACAATGCAACACGATTCGCGAGCGCTACTATCCGCGCGCCGAATGGCCCGGCATTCAATACGAATCCGCCGTCACGCGCGGTCAGAACAGTGACGGCGTCCTCCTCGAACTCGGCTGCGGTCGAGAAGCCAAGCGCCTCAAGCGCATGTCGCAGGCGTTCTCGCGCGGCATCGGTATCGATCTCGAAGTCGCGGGCCAGTACGCGGCAAACGATCACGCGCGACTGATTCACGGCGACGGACATTGCATCGCGTTACAGGACAACTGTGTCGACGTCATCGCGATGGCCAATGTCGCAGAGCATCTGGAGCGCCCCGCTGAGACATTCGCCGAATGCCTGCGCGTCCTCAGGCCCGGCGGTCGATTCGTCGTGATGACCGTCAACCAGTGGTTTCCGCCGATCGCCGCAGCGCGAATGATGCCGCACAGCCTTCGACAGATCGCGAATCGCGTCGCCTCGGGCACGGCCCACGAAGACACATTCCCGGCCTACTATCGCGCGAATACACTGAACTCCCTCGAACATGCAGCGCGCGAGGCGGGATTCACCGTCGATGAACTGCGCTACATGCCGCATCATCCGCACTACCTGATGTTTTCGCCGATCGTCTATCGCGCGGGCATTCTGCTGGAGCGGATCATCCGCCCCATCGACGGTCTTCGACACATGATCCTCGGCGTCTTCAACAAGCCGACATCCAACGGGGAGGCGAAACCGTGAGCAGCCGTCCCGCCCAGCAGGAAAAGAAGCGACTTGCCGCCGTCGTGCAGCAGCACTTCGACGGCGCCAGTGCCGATTGGGCCAATCGCTACGCGCGCGAACCGCAGAGCATGGCGGATCTCGATCTGATTCTGCGTCGCCAGAACGTCCATTATTTGATCCAACCGCTGCTCGCGGCCGCCGATCGCACGCTTCAAGTCGTCGACGTCGGCTGTGGATCGGGCGATGTCCTCGACGGATTGCCGCGCGACGTCATTCGCGTCACGGGAATGGACTTCTCGCGCGAAATGGCGCGACAAGCCGGCGTCATGCATCCCAACGACACGTTCGCACCGGGCGATGCAACGAAACTGCCGTTTCGATACGACTCCGCCGACATCGTGACATCGCTGGGCGTGCTGGAATACGTGCCCAATCCGATCGAAGCACTTTCGGGCATGACGGAGATTCTTCGTCCCGGCGGTCACATGATCGTCTCGTTCCCGAATCGCACGAGCCTGTTCCGCCGACTGCTCAGCATCGAAAGATCCGCCGAGAAGTCACTGGTTCGTTTACGGGACATGGTTCGAGGCACGGATCGAGCAAAGGCGTATGACTCGCAGTATCGCCATCGTCAATGGACGCCGGCCGAAGCCGCGTCGATGCTCAATCGAGCGGGACTCGTCGTCGAGGAAATGCGCGTCAACACCTACGGCCCCTGGGGACGCCTTGGACGACTTCGCACGATGCGATCCCTCTCGGCAAGAATATCGCGGAACTGGACCGCCGCCGGCTTCCTCACAAAGCGCCTGGCCTGCACGATGGTGATCCGGGCCCGAAAACCAAGCCATGACAACTAACGCAACGAAGCCCCGATTCCAATGATTCGACTGACGGTCCTCTACATCCTGATCGCCGTGCTCTCCTGCGTCGCACTGCGCAAGTGGTACTGGTCGCTCTGCGGCCTGCTGTTCGTAACCGTCCTGACGCAGAACCCGAGCATGCCCACGATGATCGGCGGCATCCAGGGGCTGAATCCCTGGAATGCAACACTTCTCGTGATCATCATCGCCTGGTTTTTTGATCGACGGCGTGATCCGAAACGGGCGAGTGCCTCGCCGCAGGCCGTCATTTTGGTCCTGCTCTATGTCACGTTGTTGTGTTCGATCGGCGTCATCGCGGCACTGGATGCCGGTGGTTTCCGTGGCGACTATGCCGGCCGCATGACGTCGAAAGAAATCCTGATCGAGACGATCGTCAACCCGCTGAAGTACCTCGTTGTCGGCCTGATGTTCTACGATGGTGCATTGACGAAACGACGCGTGAAGATGGCACTCTTTTCGGCCGTCGGCAGCGGACTGTGCTACTCGTTATTGATGTTCAAATCGCTCCGGGAGAAGGTCTTCACGATCAATTACACGCAGGCCCGCCGCGTGACGGACAAGCTGATCGGACTATTCGCCAACGATCTGGCCGAGCTGACGGCATTCACGTTGTTGGCGGCATGCATCCTGGTCATCATCATTCGTCCGGACTGGCTTCGCGCCCTGTGGTTGATGTTCGCGGCCGCCGCCATCCCTGCATTCGTCTCCCTCAAGTCCCGCGCCGGATTCCTCGCATTCTGCCTGGGCGGCCTGACGCTGGGCGTACTTCGGTATCGAAAACTGCTCCTGTTGCTTCCAGTCATGGTTCTTTTTGTGGTCGCGATCGATCCGAGTGTGCTCGAACGCGCACTCCAGGGCGTCGGCGATCATTCATACCAGACAAACTGGGACGAAGTCTCCGCCGGCCGGACGACGTACCTCTGGCCGCCGACGATGGAACAGATCCGGAAATCACCGATCGTCGGCCACGGGCGATACGGAATCCTTCGGACGGACTGCCACGATGCGATGATCGCGGCGGGCGCGCGCGGCGTCCCGCAACATCCGCATAGCGCCTATCTCGAAATCCTCCTGGACGCCGGCAGTATCGGTTTCGTTATTTGCATGACGTGCTTCGGGGCACTCGCGTGGACCTCATGGACGTTGCTTCGGAACCGACAGGATCCCCTGCTGTCCGCGCTGGGCGGCGTCGGGCTAGCGGCCATCGTCGTTGAATTAACGGCCGCCCTGACAGGCTCCAGCTTTTACCCGACGCAAAGTGCCGTACCATACCTGTGTGTTTGGGGCGTCGTCGTACGCGTCGCTGCCGAACAGCGGGCCCACGTCGCGGCAACGAAAGCCGAAGCAACGCGTGCGCTCTCGATGAAGCCCATGATCGAAGGACAGGTTCGCGGCGCATGATTGAACTCATCTATATCGCGGCGCCGAGCTACTCCGGCTCGACGCTGCTCACGTTTCTTCTGAACACGCATCCTGACATCGCCACTGTCGGCGAACTCAAGTGGGGCACGATCGATACACTGACGTATCGCTGTTCCTGCGGCGAACGCCTGGTCGACTGCGCCTTCTGGCTCAGCATCAAGGCCCGCGTCGAGCAGAAGGGCCTGATATTCGATTTCGATCGCCCGCCCACGGACTTTCGGCTTCACAACAATTCGCTCGGCGATCGCTTCATGCGCGCCCGCAATCGCGGCCCCATGTTTGAGGCACTCCGAAGTACGGCCATCGCGACGTTGCCGAATTGCCGAAAGCGGATTGCGATGGCCGCCAAGGTCAACAATGCCGCCGCAGAGGCGATTCTGTTTCTGCAGAAGGGCCGGATTCTGCTTGACGCATCCAAGGACCCTGTTCGATTGATGCACATGATGAAGACGGGCGACTACAACGTTCGTGTCCTTCATCTCATCCGCGACGGTCGCGGCGTCACGAATTCGACCATCAAGAAGAAAGGCCTCGATCCGGAGACGGCAGCCAATGACTGGGTTCAGACGCATCGCCAGATCGAACGACTGACCGCCGACATGCAGGACGGAACACATCGAAAAGTCCGTTATGAGGACCTTTGCCGGGATACCGTCATGGAATGCGAGTCGATCTTCGCCTTCCTGGGGCTGGAGGCGTCCAGGGCGACGCTGTCGATGGAGGACACACCGCATCATGTCCTCGGCAACGCCATGCGGCTTGAGTCGATGGACAAGATCAAGCTGGACGAATCCTGGCGGGATGAACTGGATGAGCGATCGCTCAGAGTCTTCGAAAGCGTTGCCGGCCTGCAAAATCGTCGATATGGATACGAATGACCGACGATGCCAATGCCAAAGCGCCCGCCGCGACGTCCGCTAATCGCGGCGCATCGACGCCATCGACAACACGAAACGTCATGGCGAACTGGCTTTGGTACCTGCTGGTACTGGCTTCCGGATTCGTCATCCCGCGATTGATTTCGGATCGCCTCGGCAAAGAGCAACTCGGCGCCTGGGACCTCGGCTGGACCTTCGTCTTCTTCGTACGCTGGCTGCAACTCGGCGTCACATCCTCTGTGAATCGATTCATCGCGCAAAGCCGCGCCCGCAACGACACAGAGGATCTCAACGCCGTATTCAACACGAGCCTCGCAATCCTGACGGCCGGATGCCTGGTCGGCTTCATTGCAGCCGCCGTCTTCTACTGGCTCGTGCCGCAATTCCTTTCGGATTCCTCTCCGGAACTGATCGCACAAGCCCAGATCGTCGTCGTCCTGCTCTCGATCACGGCGGCACTGCAACTCCCCGGCGGCGTCTTCAATGCCGTCATCACGGGCTATGAACGCTTCGATCTGCTGAACGTCATTCGCATCGCCCGCGACGGTGCCGTCCTCATCGCCATCGGCGTTGTGCTCTATCGCGGCGGCACACTCATTCAGGCCGCATGGGCCTACTTGATCAGTGAGGCGCTGGGCGACATCGCCAAAGTCGTCATGGCGCGCCGGCTCTGCCCGTCGCTAACATTCTCGCTTCAGTATTGCCGATGGCGAACGACAAAGACGCTGCTCGCCTACGGAAGCAAGACTGTCGCGCAAGGCCTCGCACGCGGCAGCCTGTACGACGTCAATCGACTCCTCGTGACGGGCTATCTGGGCGGCGCCGAAGCGCTGGCCGTCTACTCCCGACAAGGCGCATTGCTCAAGCACGCGCTGCGATTCATGAAACAATACGCACAGGTGTTCATCCCGCGCAGCAGCGCTCTCGATGCCGGCGACGATCGGAAAGCGCTTCGCAATCTGCTGATCGCGACTTCCAAATACGGGCTATACACAACACTGCCAATGATCGCGCTGTTCTGCATCATGGGCGACGTCATCGTGCGTGTCTGGATGGGACCCGGATATGAGAAACCGCTCGTGCTGGCGATCATCGCGATCGGCCACGCCCTGCTGGTCCCGCAACAAGGCGTCTATTCGATTCTGCTGGGGATGAATCGGCACGGTCGCGTCGCCATCTTCGACTGGTTCGGCGTCGCACTGAGTCTTGCACTCGGCTGGCTGCTGATGGGACCTTTCGGAATGGGAATGATCGGCGCCGCGCTCGCGCTCGCCATTCCGATGATGCTGACGGGCGGACTGCTCATGCCGATTTATGCGTGCCGATTACTGAATGTGTCGGCGATCCGCTATTTTCGCGAAATTCTGATCGGCCCGACACTTGCCGCCATTCCGTTTTTTGTTGTCTTGATCACGACGCGATGGTTGCTGCAATCCGACGTCGTCGCGCTTGTCACGGGACTCGCCGTCGGCGCCCTCGTGACGATCCCGATTTACTGGCGCGTCGTCGTTCCAAGACAGCTGCGCAAGGACATCGTTCGACGATTCACGAAACAGACTGACGATCGCGCCACGATCGATCCCGCCGAGCCATCGGCAACAAAACAGCATATCGCGGCTCGGCACTGATGCGGCCGCCCTCATACACGAATTGACCTACGGCGCACGCAGGTCCGCCCTGGCAATGATGCTTTCCCGATCCCGACCGATCGCGAATTGATCGTCGGCGATCGGCCCATTCAACTCGATGGCGTCGTATTCACACCAGATCAGCGGAGAATCGTCCATGTCGGCGTTGATCGACTGGACGGCCCACCCCCGAAGCAGGCACG
>JAJDEC010000423.1 GCA_029259995.1 Phycisphaerae bacterium | reverse complement strand
CGCCGTGTCGGGTCGATGACCCGACCTACGAATCTGGGCCAACGGGGGGCAATCACATCACGCGGCACCAGAATGCCTTCAGGTATTCCGACTCCGGGCAGTTCGACATGACGGGATGATCCGGCGCGGCGCCGAGGAGTTCGAAGCGCTGTAGCGTTCGGCCCGCTCGTCTCGCCGCGGCTTCGACAGTTTCCACGAATCGATGCATGGAGACGAGAACGCTGCAACTGCAGGTCAGCAGGACGCCGCCGGGGCGGACGACCTGCATGGCGAGCGCGTTCAAGTCGTGATACTTGCGAAGCGCCAGGTCGAATTCATCGCGGGACGTGGCGAACTTCGGCGGATCGCAGACGACGACATCAAACTGTCGCTTGATGTCCAGCATCTGCCGCAGGTAGATGAACGCGTCGGCATGCGCGAACTTGATGCGCTGATTGTTCAGGTCCGCATTCTTCTTCGCGATCGCGATTGCATCTTCATCGAGATCGATGGCCGTGACTTCCTTGGCCTCACCAATGGCCTTGGCGCACAAACCGAACCCACCGGAATAGCAGCACAGATCGAGCACGTTCGCATCACGGCACATCTTCGCGAGCCGCAGGCGATTGTCGCGCTGATCGCAGAAGAAGCCGGTCTTGTGCCCCCCCGTCATGTCGACGCGATAGCGCACGCCGTGCTCGCGAATCGTGACGGTCCCCCGTACATCCGACGCTGCCGCGGGAACGCTGAACTGTTCGATGCGCTGGATTCGATCGTCGGCACGAACGACGACGCGCCAATCGCTGAACGTCGCGTCGGGCCGATCGAGACTTGTCGGCGGTCCGAGTATCTCTTTGAGGATGCCGGCGATCATCGGAACGCGGATGAACATGCCGGCGGAGAAGACTTCGAACACAAGGCAATCGGCGTAGCGTTCGACGATGAGACCGCTGAGACCGTCGCCTTCGGCGTGAACGAGTCGATAGGCGTCGGACACATCGGCGAGTCGCAGATCGCGGCGCAGATCAACGGCGCGCGTGAGCGCCGTTCGCCAGAACGCCTCATCCACGGGCACGTCGCCGCGCGTCAGCATGCGGATCGTGATGTTGGAGTTGCCGTGGTAGAGACCGCGGCCGAAGAGTTCGCCGCGTTTGTCGTAGACGTTGACGACGTCGCCCGCCTCGGCGGCGGGATCGACTGAGCGGACCATGCGCTTGAAGACGAACGGATGGTTGGAGGCCGAGCGCAGGAGGACCCATGGCGAGATCGCCCCGGCCGGTGGTCCGGCTTTCTGCGGCGCGTCGGCCTGACGGCGCGGCCGCGTTCCCTGTCTCCTGTCGTCCAATGTCATTGCTCCTGATTTCGTCGATGGCCGGGGCCTCGGGCAGATTCCAAAGCCCCACAGCGTGCGGCCTGCGGGAAGAACTGGCAAGCCCGGAATCGTTGACGCCCCGGTCATCCTCATGTAGTTTTACGCGTCTGTTTCGACTCCCACGCCCGGGTGGCGGAATTGGCAGACGCGCTAGGTTGAGGGCCTAGTTCCGGTTAAACGGAGTGCAGGTTCGACCCCTGTCCCGGGCATTCGACTTAACGCGACAAGTCGCGTCATATCAAGACCTTCGATCGATTTAGACGGTGGGCTTCTGTCTTCGGCCGACCGATCGAATTCGTCACAATTCGACAAACCCGGGCTGGTTGCGCCGCATTGTTGGTGTCGAATTCGGTGATCAACCGACCCTAGTTCCTTGTCGAGTTCGTATCTGGGAAGACTCTCAACGGCTGCGTGCAAATCGAACTGGCTGATGTCGGTGTAGGACTGGCTTCCGACATCACTCCGTCGATGGCGCATGATGGCATCGATCTCTGTTTGTGGTCGGCCGGTTTTCCGGAGATTGGTTGAGACCGTCACCCGAAGGCTATGGAATCCGAGCACGCGGTTCTGTTCGTCGCGGTAATTCAGACCGGCCCGCTTGAGATCGTTTCTCCATGTTTCAAATGTGGGCACGGTTGCCAAGACGCGGTCTGCAAGCGAATACGTCTCTGGACGGGCGTTCCTTAGTCGCTGAGCCACGTTGATCGGGAGCGGCACGATGTCAGCTCTACGACTCTTCGTTGCTTCGGCACGGAGTTGAAGGTGTGGTCGATGTCGATGGTCGTTTTCGATATTAACATCCCGCCACTCGAGTTGTTTCAATTCGCTGCGCCTCAAGCCGGAACAAAGGGCGAGGCGATAACATAGTTCCCGTTTCCCGGCGATCGACAGGAGCGTGACGGTTTCATCGTATCGCAATGCACGACGAATTCTCCGCCGATCACTCCGCTCATCGATCCTCTCGACCGTATTGAATTCGTGCCGTTCGAGGCGACGGGAGCGGACCGCCCAGTTCAGGAAACTTACCAAGGTTGAGCGGATGTTGTTCAGAGTGCGCGGTGAACGACCTTCGGCTCGTCGTTCTTGAAGGAATTGAATAAAGCTATCACGTTCTAGGTTTGCAAGCGTCTTCCATCCGCACGCGTTGCGAACGTCTCGCAGACAGCGGTCCACATTTGCTATGTAAGTCTTGCTTCTGCCCTTAAGGACGAGTTCGTCGCAGTAGTCCAACACCTGACTATCCCATGGCCGATGTCGTGATTTATTCAGTGGATCGATCAGTCCAATCGAAGCCAGACATCTGCTGGGGATTCCAGCGAGGACATCGCGATCAGGTGACTCACCGGCGCGTTGACGATCCGCTGCTGCCTGTATTTGCTTTTCCCATCGAGCGGAGAGTTCCTTGTCACTGCACAGTCGGACCTCGCGATAACGGCGCGTGCCCATCCGGATCTTTGTCCAATAGTCGCTCCGATCGGACCGGCGTTCGCGAGGGCTGAGCTTCGACAAACCCTTCTTGTACATGTTTCACCTTTAGAATTTCGAGATTTGCGGCTGATCGAAACCTAGCAATTGCGAGACGTTCTCGTTTCGAGACTCAGGAACTTTGCTGAAGCAAATACGCTTCGATCGTTTCAACTCGCCATCGGGTCATACGTCCAAGTTTGATCCCAGCGGGAAACCCGCCGCTTGCAACGAGCCGTTCGAGCGACCTGACGGAGATCGAGAGCCATTTCGCAACGTCACGTTTGGTGAGAAGAGCCTCTCGGGAGCAATTGTATTCACGTGTCTTCATAGCTGTGATTCCTATCTTTTTCGCGAGATTTCAATGGAAGATTCTCGTTGCAACGGGGCTTTTTGTACGATAAGCATCAACGCGGTGAGACGCTTGCGTTTCATTTTATCCTTTCGGGTCGTCCGGATCGATCCACGGAGAGCGGAATGAGCGACGGACCGGATCTATTG
>JAJDEC010000422.1 GCA_029259995.1 Phycisphaerae bacterium | reverse complement strand
ACCACACTTGCGTGTCCTCATCGTATTCAAATCCGCATTCTGGGCACTGGTGCGCGGCGGGCAGGCCGGTCAGGTCGTAGTCGCAGAGTGGGCAGTGATGGAGACCGCTGGGGGGGAAGGCGGTGAAGGTGCGCACAGGCTTTGTTGTGTCCGGATTCATGCGCCGTCTTCCATCGGGTTCAGGCGCGCCTGGGCGGATTCGACGAAGTCGCGAGCCTCGTTCTGGGTAAACGGCGTTCCGAGCCTCGCCTTTCTGCCGGACGTGAATTCGACATTGACGCCATGGAATCCGAGGAGCCGCATGCGCATCGGGCGGACACTTCGGATGTCGTGCCACGGTGTCAGTCGAAACTTCCCTGATTCGGTTCTTGCGAACAATCCGGCGGGACTCATGCCGAGTAGTGTGGGGCTTCGTCGATTGCGACGGATCATCCAAATGAAGAACACCGCCATGATCCCGTAGAGGGCAAGTGTGAACAGGGATAAGCCCAACGGGAATCTGCCGTCCGTCAGCGTGAGCTTTGTTAATTGCTGGATGCTGAAGAGAAGCGGGATTCCAACAGCGAGGCTGAGAATGACAATGACGAATCGTGGTGGCCGGATATACCAGATTCGCGAGGCGGCGTCGTAGGTGAATCCGCATTCGGGGCACGCGTGTTCGGCGGGCAGGCCATTGAGGGCATAGTTGCACTTTGGGCAGTTCATGTGGTCGCTGGGCGGGAAGCCGGAGAAGGTGAGTTGGTCATTCTTCGACGATTCGATCATGAACTCTTGGCTTGCAGTCTGGCCTGAACAGCGTCGCAAATGGCGGCAAGCTGCTTGACATTCCAGTGGAACGGCAACCCAAGAACATTCGTAGGAGAATCGATGCGTTCGATGTGCAAATCGTATCCTATCCGGCTGAGTTTGCGTTTCAGAGTGACGCTTTCGGTTTCAGGCAGCAGCGAATAGTCAAATTCCTTGTGCCCGGACGTGCGAAAAGCCAAGCCTTCCGGACCGACGACGAGGATGGCCGGATATCGCCGACGTCGGAAATACGTTCGCAGGATTAACACGGAAAATGTCATGTACGGTATCACGCCGAAAAAGAACCACATGCGCCAATCGCCTACGCTAGTACCAACAATGGGGACCAGCAGCAGCAATAATGTCGCGAATGCCGCAAATTGAACATAGTCGAACCAGATCGGATGGCGCGACGTCAGAACGCACGTTTCCGAGTCGTATTCAAAGCCGCATTCCGGGCATGCGTATTCTGCGGGCAGGCCGCTAAGCGGGTAGTTGCACATGGGACAACTGATGTGGCCGCTGGGCGTGAAGCCGGCGAAGGTACTTGTTGACCTGGCGGAGTCAGCGTTCAACGATTCGGCCCGTTGGTGCGATTTCATTTCTGATGGCGAGCGATGTGTCGAGATTCGGTCGAAAACGGGTACCTGCGAGTTCATCGTATCGTCGCGACCCCATCCCTGAAGGGATGGGCCACCCGCGATTCTCAGAGCAACGGGTTCGAGGCGTTCGCTACTCGACGCAGACGACTTTCGTGACTTCCGGGATGTTGTCCTTCAGCGATTGCTCGACGCCCATTTTCAGCGTGATGGCGGCGGAGGGGCAGCCGATGCAGGCGCCGTGGAGGCGGACAGTAACGATGCCGGTTTCGTCGACGTCAACGAGCTCGATGTCGCCGCCGTCGCTTTGAACGGCGGGGCGGAGCTGCCGGATGATGTCGGCAACGCGATCCTTCATGTCGTCGACGGTCTTGGCCATAATGCTTGTTCCCGAAAACGGGGCTCCAGTAAAGTCTACGTGACTGGTTATTGTAGCACGTTTGCCGCTCTTCGGGCAACGGGACGATCGGGCGTGTGTTGTCGCCGAAATCGGCGATTGGACGTGTCGGCCGGATCGGTCTGGGCAACCGATGTGAGGACGTTGAGTGATCGTCTCGCCACAGGACAAATGCCTTGAATGCGACTATTCGCTTGAGGGACTCCCCGGGCCGCATCGATGCCCGGAATGCGGTGCGGCGTATGACGATGCGACGACGATCTTTCGGCCGAAGATTCGCTGGAAGAACTACATTCCGCATTTCGGCGTGTTGTTCTACGTCGTCTATCTGATAGGAAGCAACTGGCGCGTGCTGGTCGGCTGGCTCGGGCTCTGGGGCAGCGTCATTGCCGTGGCGGCGTCCATCGTCTTGTTGGTGTTGCGCACGGTTCGGCTTGTGCGTCGTTTTCAGGAGCGACCGTGTCAGGCGGCGTTGACGCAGGAAGCGCTCGTGGTAAGAACGCAGGGGCAGAGCATCGTGAGACTGCCATATGATGAGATTGCATTCGTGTCCATTGTCGACATGCATCCGTGGGTGCAGCGCAAGCAGGGCGGCGGCGATTCGCATCTCCGTCCGACGGAACAGACGAGCCTTGGCGGCATTTTCGAGCGCAATTCGGAAATGAAGGCGTTCAAGCGGATGGTGGAAGAACGCATGAAGCGGGAATCTGCTGGCAGATCTGCGGAATTCCGCGACAATGCTCCGACACCCCCATTGAATGAGCGAATCCATGTCGACACAAATTCCATGTAGGGCGTTTCTTCTTGAGCAGAAAACAGCGTTCGTTGTTCCGGCGGAGATGCTGAGCGCGGACGGGATCGCCGTCGAATTTCAGGCGGCGATGCGGGAGCTTCGCGGTTTATCGACGGATTGGA
>JAJDEC010000421.1 GCA_029259995.1 Phycisphaerae bacterium | reverse complement strand
AGTCGTTGACGTACATGCCGACGAACCGATCCGTGAGGTCAGTATCCAGCCCGCGACCGAATTCCAGCGCGTAGGCGACAGCCTTCTCGCGATCCTTCAGGGCAAATTCGATTGCATGCTTCAGATGCTTTGAGATCTGGCTCATCGCCTCGGCGCCGAGATCGCGGCGGACGACGTTGCCGCCCAAGGGCAGCGGCAGGCCCGTCTGCTCGCCCCACCATTCCGCGACGTCGATGACTTTGTGAAGTCCGTCGCGCTCGTAGGTGATCTGCGATTCGTGAATGATCAGGCCCGCGTCGACATCGCCGTTCTTCACGGCGTCGGGAATCTCGTCGAACATCACGACTTTGTGCTTGAAGTTTCCCTTGCCGAGGCAGAGATTCAGCGCGAGAAACGCCGTGGTTCGTTCGCCGGGAATCGCGATCGTCTTGCCGCGCATGGATTCGAGCGTCGCCGGCTTCGCCGTCACGATCATGGGACCGTAGCCATCGCCCATGCTGCAGCCACAGGAGAGCAGTGCGTATTTGTCCATGACGTACGGATAACTGTGGATCGAAATCGCCGACACTTCGAGCTCGCCCTTGAGGGCCCGTCGATTCAGCGTCTCGATGTCCGCCATCTCGTGCGTGAATACATACGGCCGTGTGTCGATCAGTTCCTTCGCCAATGCGTAGAACATGAATGCATCATCTGGATCGGGGGAATGTCCAACGCGGACAGGAATCGTGCTGGTCTGGGCGGTCGTCATGGTAGTCGTCTCGTCTGGAACCTTGGGTCAAAACGGAGGGAGTATAGCGAAAAACGGCTCTCACGACACACGCCACGCCACTGCCAGCGCAATCCACGGGCGTTTTCAGAAGTTTCAGCGCATGAGAAAAGGCGGATCGCTCTCACGAAATCCGCCTTTCTCAATACTCCGCCAGGACCCGATTCAGAATTCAATCCGCATATCCCGTTTCGACGCCATGATCGTCGCACTGAATGGCGGCGTAATCATCGAAACTCCGCCGACGACTTCCACGGTCGTTGTGTCATTCACGCTCGCCGCCCCACTCGGTTCAAAATGAGAACACGAAGCGGCCGGCTCACAGAAGCAGGCGAATTGGGCGCGCGGATTCCCCGGAGTATTGGGAAAGAAAATCAGGAAGAAATTGAATTGCTCAATCGGCGAATTGTGCGGGCGACATGCCCACGTCCACGATGCTGCATGCCTGGATCGGGTTCAATCCCAGCGATTTGGCTTTTTCGATGAGTTCCGGGCTCTCGGCCCCGGGATTTACCCAAAGTTCGATCGGGGCGACGGCAGCGATGTCCTCCAACACGCTGATGCCGACTTTCGGCGGCAGATACATCGTCACGCGCGTCAGCTTGACGGGAATATCGCGAATCGAGGCGTAGGCCTTACGGCCTTCGATGTCGCCCCCTTTGGGGTTTACGGGATAGACAGTCCATCCCTGCTGCTCGTGGGCGCGGACGCTCTTGTTGCTGAACTTCGTTCGATCGGCTGACGCCCCGACAATGGCGACTGTCTTCGTTTCCATCAATGCGGTCCTCATCATGTGGCTGCTCAATACCGGACTCATGCCGGCATTGTAGGCGCGCCGGGGAAATGGCCACACGGACCAGCTCGCAGTGGGAACGCAATTGCAACGTCCGAGAACTCCAGGCGTAGTGAATCCGATCTTTCAGTCCGCCGATCAAACATCCGGAGATCCGCGTTCAACGACGGTCATGCGTTGGGCGATCTCTTGTGAGAAGAGGAAGAAATGTCCGTCGGCGCCACCGAATCCATCGACTCCGTCAACCGACTGCTTTCCGCAGCCGGAACCGGTCTGATTCGCAACTCCGCCGCGCCGTCGAAGCCGGGCGAAGTCGAGAAGACCAAGGCGATCTCTGACAAGCCTGTCGGCAAGTCGGAATTGACAGACGAAGAACTCGATCAGGTTCGCAAGCTCGAACAGCGCGACGCGGAAGTGCGACGCCACGAGTCGGCGCACGCGGCCTCTGCGGGACAACACGCCCGCGGCGGTCCCAAGTTCGAATTCCAGAATGGCCCGAACGGCCAACAGTACGCTGTCGGCGGCGAAGTCAGCATCGATACATCCGAAGCAGAAACGCCCGAAGCGACGATTGCCAAGGCGCAGCAGATCCGCCGCGCGGCCCTCGCGCCGGCCGAGCCCTCGTCGCAGGATCGAGCCGTCGCCGCCAAAGCGGCGCAGCTCGAGCAGCAGGCCCGCCAGGAATTGCAGGAAGCACAGCAGACGGAAGCGACGGGCAACGCGCCTGTCAATTCGCAGGCAGCCACTTCTCAGGCAGCCAACGCCCAAACGCCCTCGAACGGCGGCGGAGTCGATCCGGCCAGAAGCGAGGCGACACGCGCCAAACTCGCGACGATTTATCAGGGCAACGCGTCGGCAGCTGCCGAAACGTCATCGCCCGGCCGATTCATCAACGTCGCTGTCTGATCACATCCAAAGAATCTGCCGTTTGTTGGGAAACGCCCGCGCGCTGATCGGCGGACTGGTATTCTGGATTGCGATTTTCGTCGTACTCTTCGCGATTCGGCGGCGCGTGTTGCGCAACGCGGCGAAGTGAAGTTCTTCACGGGTTTGCGGGGACGATTGACGGCTCCTGTCGACGCGGCGGCTGCATTCCACCAAGTTCCGGCAGGGACGACATGAGAATAGCCCAGCCTTTTCAAGGCTGGGATCGCGACGAGCGTTTTCCTGTGCATTGCCGTCCCGGAGGGACGGCGTGTGCCATGCACGTGGCACTCATTGCGTCCCTACTGGGGGGTAATGGGTAACTGGAGCCGCGTGCCCTAGCGATAAATCGCTGGGCTATTTTCAATGGATCCCTACAGGATCCTTCGCGACGCACAGTCCAACTTCCAGAGCGAGATACGTCGTCGTTGCACCAGCCCATTTGCACTGGCTATTAGCCAGTGCCACAGCGCGGCGGGCGCGCATCGTTGCGATTCATTATGAGTTAGACAGTCTCAGAGCAGAACGACACGAGGCGTAGCGGCCCCCTCTGTGGGGGCCGGCGAGTTGAAGACCTTGTATCGTCGCCACGCAATTCGTCGTCCGCCACAGAGGGCGGACGCTGCGCTCGCGCGAAATCGGCTCTCATCAGAATTGGAAGTAAATGAACGGCGCCGCGTGGGGCGGACGGAAAATCATGATCAGCAGCACCCACATCGCGTACGCGGGCCCCGCCATCATCGCGGGCAGTCGAATACCCGGCCGACCGCGGCGGACCCATTCGCCGTGAATCTGCATCGCGGCGAGCAATCCGAGAAGCATCAGCATCGGCAGTTTGTCCATCATCCAGACTGGATTCGGCGGTGCAGCGGGTATGAACAAGTGCGTGACGTAAAACATCGCGGTATTCAGCGCTTCGCGTGTCGAGCCCATCAGGCCCGTGTCGATGTCAATCGTCGGCTGACAGCGGAAGAATACCCAGGCGATGTTGACGACGAGAAACGTCCCGGCCCAGCCGGACAGGACGCCGAGTGGATGTCGCCATTGCGGCGCGCCGTCGGTCATTCGACCAATCGTCGATGCACCGCGCGTCATCCAGCCGTAAGATTTCTGCACGACCAGCGCCAACCCATGGATCGCGCCCCAGATCACGAACGTCCAGCTCGCCCCGTGCCACAATCCGCCAAGCAGCATCGTCGCCATCAGGTTTCGAACTGTTTTGAATCGTGAGCCGTGAGAGCCGCCGAGGGGGATGTACAGGTAATCGCGGAGCCAGCTTGAGAGCGAGATGTGCCAGCGTCGCCAGAAGCTGGACAGGCTTGTCGCGAGATACGGACTTGCGAAGTTTATGCACAGATCGAATCCGAGGAGTTTGGCGAGACCGATCGCCATGTCGGAGTAGCCTGAAAAGTCGCCGTAAATCTGTCCGGCGTAACAGAACATGCCGAGCCAGAGATCCGTCGTCGTGAATCGCTCCGGATTCGCGAAGACCGGTTCGACGAATGTCGCCAGATTGTCGGCAATCAGGAGCTTCTTGGTCAGACCGACGAGAATCAGCATCAGGCCGGCGTCTAGTTTTCGCCAATCGAATCGACGCGGCGTCGCCAGTTGCGGCAGGAAGTCGCGGGCTTTCACGATCGGACCGGCGACTAGCTGCGGGAAGAAGGCGACGAACAATGCGAAACGCAGCGGCGATCGCTCCGGTTTGATTCGGCGCCGATAGATGTCGATTGTGTAGCTGAGAGTCTGGAAGGTGTAGAAACTGATGCCAACGGGCAGGAGCAGGCCGAGCGTGCGCGGGTCGGCGCGGAAGCCGAACTGTTCGACGAGGGTTCCGAACGACTGGATGAAGAAGTCGGCGTATTTGAAGATCGCCAGCACGCCGAGATTGCCGACAATGCTGGCGGCAAGCAGCATTTTGCGACGCCGCTCGATGTCGCAGCGAGCCAGTGCGCGCCCGACGGCGAAATCCAGGATCGTCGAGCCGACGATCAGCAGGACGAGCCACGGATTCCACGCCATGTAGAATGCGTAGCTGGCAACAAGCAGCATGGCGTGCCGCATGCGCTCGCGGCGCAATGCCCAATACGTCGCAAACACCACGACAAAGAAGCACGCGAATGGGAGGCTGGCGAAGCTCATGGGCCCAACTGTCCTTCGTCCCGACTCGACGCGTAGACCGGTCCGTCCGAGTCGAGGACGCCGAGCGTGACGATGCGGCGCGCGGCGTGCTCGCTCAGGGCCCGCGCAAGCGAAAGCCCGGCGTGCGACTCGTCAAGGTAATCCCCATTGCTTCGAACGATATCCGTCGGCGATGCGTCAATGAACGCGACACCGCGACGACGACAGACGCTCTCGATTTCCATTTTCATCCGCGGCTCGACATCACGCCAGCGGCGCTCCGTTCGCGGGCTGTTGGGTAGATAGCAGACGATGATGGGGATGCGCGTTGACTTCAATTCGAACAGCAGGCGATCGAGTTCGGCCATCGATGACGCGGCCAGATCGAATGTGGGTACGCTGCCTTTCTGCACAAATCTGTCGCCCCGCTCGTCGATTTGCTGCTGGAGGTTCTTCATTCGCTTGTGAAACAACCATGGATGATCAAACCCGTCCCGCTCGCCAGGCTCCGCGACCATCTCGCGTCGCTCCCGGGCAAGTTGCGCGTGTTTTGGAAACGCGGCGACAAGGCGTTCCTGAATCCAGTACCTGATCTCGTGGTTTCGACGCGCCGTCGGCCACGTAAGCATCAATTCGCGCTCGAAGAACCCCGCGGCCACGTCGCTGGACCAGCCGTTGGCCAACGTGTACTCGACGAAATCCGACGGTTCAAACAGGGACTGCGCCGCGTAGATCGGGCGATAGTCGGCGCGAATGGCTGATGCATTGACGCCCAGCAGGATGACGCGAGGCCGCACGCGATTCAGTGCTTCCCGCGCGATCAATCGCCACTCGACGACTTTGCTCGCCGGAATTCCGAAGTTGAAGGACTTCATACCAGTGACGCGCTCAAATTCCTCGGGAACCATCGCGTACGCCGTCCGCGATGATCCGAGGATCAGCACCTCCGGCGGCTCTTCAAGGGATTCGAGTAACGCCAGCTTGCGACCAATCCGATCCATGTCGTATACGGCCAGACGATCGTCCCATCGCCGAACGGCGTTGTCGAAGAACCATAGCGTCACGAGGAAGCTGATTGCGATCGTGATTCGTCGTTTCATCGTCTCTGACGAGTATCGGCGATTTACGGATGGCTGCGGGAGATGCTGAAGGCAGGCAATGCGAATGCGCAATTGTCGCACAATTCGCGCCAAAATTGCCCCGAGAACCACGAGGCTGAGTCTGCTGTGAATGGCGATCGAACTAGGCGAACGTCGGATTCCGGCAGTGATTCGACCTGAGCTGAAATGCAGAATGATTCATTGAATGTGGCACAGGCATCCGGCCTTTGGCGAATCGGCGATTCGCCGGCTCCACATAATGATTCATTCTTCCTGACCACTCAGTCAACGCGCTCCAGCGCCACACGACCGCGCTCATCATTCCCGAGCCGGAATCGCACGTGCTGCGGATCCTGACCCAGCAGCAGTCCCATTCCGCGATCCTCGCACTCATGAAGCAGTCGCTTCTTGTTCTCCATGTTCGCGAACGGCAACAGGTGGTAGGCCATGGTGTAGCGCAATCCCAAGTGCGCCGACGTCGGCATCAGGTCCGCCGGCAGAATCAACGACTCGTTTCCACCGGAGAAGACAACACCCTGCTGAAAACGCGTATGCCCCGGCATCAGCCGGACTGACACGCCCGGCGCGATCTCCGCCTCGCCTGTGACGAGCGACAGGACGTCAGCGTTCTCCAGCGGTGCGAGATTCTCCTTGCGATAGGTCCCCGTCATGACGACGTGATTGTGCAGCGCATCGTCCCATTCGCCCCACTGCACGACGTATTGTGCCCGCGGAAACGTGGGCACGAATCCGCCCTTGCCGTCCGGGCGCGTACCGCCGCCGGCGTGATCGAAGTGCATATGCGTCAGGATGACGATGTCGATCGACTCCGGCTCGACGCCGATGGCCGTGAGAGAATCGACGATCCAGTGATCGGCGAACTGAAAAAAGCCGTGCTCTTTCTCGTCGTATTTGCCTCTCGGTCCGCCGCCCGTCTCGACGAGGATTCGCTGACCGGCCGACTCGACGAGAAAACAGGTCATCGCCAGGGCGATCCGATTGGACGCGTCCGGCTCGACTTGCCGCGACCAGAGGGGCTTGGGGATGATGCCGAACATCGCCCCGCCGTCGAGCGACAGATGGCCGCCGTCCAGCATTCGGATTGTCATGTCGCCGAGCTGAATCATCGGCGGATCTTTCACGCTGCCCTGTCGTGCCTGATTGCTCATGACGCATTTTGTATACCAATCCGGCCGACAACGGAAATCCCGCCAGCAGCGGGTGCCCCATCCTTTGCGCATGCAAAGGTTGGGAAATCTGCGCATCGCCCACGACATCGCCAGAATCCGCGCCATCGATATAATCAGCCTCGCGCGGGCACGAACGACATCCTCGTTTCAGGATCCGCACAAACTGACATGAGCATCACGCGCGACCAACGCGATTCGCGCACGACGACTCGACATCTTTGACGCACTGGAGAACCCGAATGCTGCTCGCAGAGAAACTGGCCAACTGGACGCACAAGCTCAAGTACACGGACCTCACGCCCGAGGCGATTCACGAAACCAAGCGCCGCTTCATCGACTCGCTCGGCACGTCGCTCGGCGCCTACAAGGGCACGCCCGCCACGATCACGCGCAAGACGGCCCTGAACATCCCCAAGTCGAAGAGCGGCCACGGCGCCGTCGTCGTGGGTACGAAGCATCGCACGTCGCCCGACATCGCCGCCTTCGCGAATGGCGCGCACATTCGTTATCTCGACTTCAACGACACGTATCTCAGCAAAGAGCCGGCGCATCCTTCGGACAACATCGCCGCAACGCTGGCCGTTGCGCAGGACGCGGGCAAGTCGGGCAAGGATCTCATCCTCGCGACCGTGATCGCGTATGAAATCCAATGCACGATGTGCGACGCCGCATCGCTTCGCGCGCAAGGCTGGGATCACGTCACGTACGGCGCATTCAGCGCGACGCTCGGTGCTTCGAAGCTATGGGGCCTGAAGCCGGATCAGATGGTTCACGCGCAGGGCCTCGCGGGCGTCTGCAATATCGCGACACGCCAGACGCGCACGGGGCAGATCTCCATGTGGAAGGCCTGCGCGTTCAGCAACGCCTGCCGCAATGCCGTCTTCGCGACGAACCTCGCCAGGCAGGGATTTACGGGACCGCACGAAATCTTCGAGGGCCCCAAGGGCGTCTTCAAGATGCTGACGAACGGCAAGTACGACGTGAAGCTCGGCTCGAAAAAGTCGGGCTACATGATCAACAAGACGTACATCAAGTTCTGGCCCGCGGAATACCATGCACAAAGCTCGATCGACGCGGCCCTTCAGCTTCGCACGCAATTCATGGCCGACGGCTACAAGCCCAAGGACATCAAGAAGCTGCACATGGAGTCGTTTGAAGCCGCCGTCTCCATCATTGGCTCCGAACCCGAAAAGTGGCGACCCACGAGCCGCGAGACGGCCGATCACAGCATGGGCTTTATGACGGTCGCCGCATTGCTGGACGGCAAACTCGATCGCGATACGTTCTCGCCGAAGAAATTCAAGGGCAAGAAGTACCTCGACCTGCTGGATCGCACGTCGATCACGGAGGCGAAAGATCTCAACAAGGGCTATCCCGACGGTATCCCGAACCGCCTCATTCTCACGATGAACGACGGCAAGAAGTACACGCTGACAGTCAAGTACCCGCGCGGTCACGCCGGCAATCCAATGACGGACGACGAAGTCGAAACCAAGTTCCGCGGCCTCGCCAACGGCGTCATCCCGACGGCATTGCAGAACAAGCTGCTCGATTCGATGTGGAATATGGACAAGGCGAAAGACGTGAAGAATCTCTGGCAGTTCAACGTGAAGTGAGAATTCAGGAATTGACGGGGTTTTCGTACTCGCGAATCGACCCTCGATACTGGTTCTTCTCGGGTACGAAGCGCATGATGACGACTCCGACATCATCGCTCACTGAGAAGCTTGGAAGAGGTTGATCCCAGCTCCAGTCGGTGATAAGGACGACGATTTCGTCACCGTTGTGATCCGCGAATAGTCCAGATTCTTCGATTTGTTTTGGACGCGCGATTACTCGGTCTCCGTCGTTCAACAAATTGAGCCTCCAATTGCCCGTATGCCCCGTCCTTTGCAAATGCAAAGGACGTAGAATTGATGGCGGCACGTCAAACGTCGCCGTGAGGACACGGCGGCTCCGACTGATACTCGCCACAATTTCGAAGGATCCAAAGAAAAACGGTTCTTCACGGACCTGCGGGACGACGACGTATCACGCTCTGGAAGTTGAATTGTGCGACGCGAAGGATCCCGGAAGGATCCCGGAGGGATCCATTGAGAATCGCCCAGCGATTTATCGCTGGGGCACGCGGATCCAATGACTAATTTTCGTCCCGTAGGGACGGATTGAGTGCCACGCGCCTGGCTCACGCCGTCCCGCCGGGACGGCAATGCGCAGGACAACTCTCGTCGCAATCCCAGCCTTCAAAAAAGGCTGGGCTATTTTCATGTCGTCCCTACCGGGACCTGGTGGAATGCCGCCGCCGAGTCGACAAAAGCAGTCAACAGTCCCCGCAAACCCGTGATGAGCCCAAAAAAAAGCGACGGCCCAAGCCCGTCGCTTTCCAAGTCGCAATCACTTTCTCTGGCACTTAAACCCGTGCGAATCCAACGGACGACGACAACCTATCCGGCCGCCGCCTCCGCCTCCTCTTCCGTCACGAGTTCCAGTTGCAGAAGCGCCGCGAAGGCGGCCTTCTGCTCGGCTTCTTTCTTGCTTGGTCCCCAAGCCCCCGGAAAGCGTTGCCCACCGATCCGAACGGCGACTTCGAAGCACTTGCTGTGGTCCGGCCCCTTCTCGTCGAGCAGTTCGTAGGCGGGCGTGATTCCCAACTCCTTTTGGCTGTAGTGTTGCAATTGCGACTTGAAATTCTGTTGGTGCTCGCAGGCTGCGGCGGCATCGATGTAGGGCACCATGTAGCGGAGGATGAACTCCTTCGCCGCGTCCATCCCCGCATCCAGGGCGATGGCCGCCACGAGCGATTCAAAGACGGCCGCCATCACACTCGTCGGCAGCTTGGCCCGGGCCGAGATCCCGTTCCCGAGAAACAGGCATTCGTCGAGACCGATCTCCTCCGAGACTTTGGCGCACGTCTTCCCGGATACGACAGTCGATTTGATCTTCGTCAACTCGCCTTCGAGATAGTCC
>JAJDEC010000043.1 GCA_029259995.1 Phycisphaerae bacterium | reverse complement strand
ATGACCCGACCTACGGGGCTCGGTCGAGGCCGTGAAGCTCAACGGCATTGTGGTGACGACGACGACGATGTGCGAACTCGACCTGACGAGCGCACACCTGAAGGGGCTCACGCTGCACATCGACTTTATGCTGATCCCGATGATCCACGATGTCGGGCGAGAAGTTCACGCCGATATCCTGTCAAAGGTCGCGGCGATCGTGGATTCGGGCGGACTGACCCCGGTCCTCGACGACTCACGGTTTTCGCTCGACCAGGCTGGCCTGGCACACGCACACCTTGAGAGCGGCAAGGCAATGGGCAAGGTTGTCATCCAGCACTGACACGATCGGCGGGCGGCACCGTTGCCCCGACCAGCAGCCGTGCCGAGTGTGCCACTGGCCGGCTCGCCCGCCAGTGCACGGGGCGAAAGAGCGACTGTTTGAAGACTCGCGACGCTGGCCCGCATCGGTGTATCTCTATTTTCAACTCGCAGCGATGGCTTTTGTTGGTTTGCCAATGAGGAGAATATTTCGAACGCACCGACGCGGGCGGACGGGGGCGTGTGGAAGTTGCATCCACGCCGCGGCCGAGGCACTGCGTGGCAAGCACCCAGTGGCACGAGCGCTCCGCGCGCCCACTCCCTGATGGTCGTGGCTCGGAACGGAGTCCGATTGATGGCTCAGCGGGCATGCGATCGGCGGAGTGACGCGTTTCGAGTGACGCATCATTGAGCGTTCGAGCGATTCCCCAACCTTTGCATTCGCAAAGGATGGGGCACCCGGGCAAGCCTCGTCGTCGCCTGTCGGGTCGATGACCCGACCTACGGGGCTGCGCGGGAATGGTGGGCACGGCCCACCCTGCGCGAGTCGAACCATCGCATTGGGCGTGGGCGTGACACGCGGCTTTAATACCCTCAATGCCCGACGCGCCCCCAACGCCAACCAGCCGCAAACCCAGCGAGCGCACCTACACCGCGCTCGGCTGGATGCTGCTGGTCGTCGTTGCTTCGATCTTCGTCTACCTTCGCTTCATCCCGACGCCGCGACCGACCGCCTTCCGGCTCGTCGTCACGATGCTGCTGCTGGTCAACGCCCTCTACTGGCGGCTCGCGGATCGGCGGCTGGCGCGCTATGTCGTCAACAACAAGACGAGCGCTGCCTGTCGCATCGCGCTCGCTGCGTTCATCATCGCGATCAACATCCCCATCGCCGACATGATCCTTCGCGGTCGAATGCCGCACTATCTCGTGACGCTGCCGAGCGTCTTTCCCGACGCCGTCGTCCTCTGGCATCTCAGTCTGGTGGTACTGATATCCACGATTTCGCTCACGCGGCTGGTTGTTGTGATTGTCTATCGCTCGGCAAAGTGGATACGCGCGCGTTCGGCCAAACGCACGGAAGCAACGAGCGCCGACATATCGTCGCTCGATCGCCGTCGCTTCCTCCAGACGGCATGCGTCAGCATCCCCGCGATCGCGCTGCCATCGGCCGTTATCGCCGCCCGTCGCCAGGAAGGCGAATTGCTCACGCGCCGCGTCCGGCTCCCCGCCCCATGGCTGCCCGAGCGCCTTCGCGGTCTCACGATCACGCATGTCAGCGATCTGCACGTCGGACGTCACTATCGACCACACATGCTCCGCAAGCTCGTCGACGTCGTCGGCGAGCTGGATTCCGATCTCATTCTGTTCACAGGCGACATCGTCGATGTCTCCAACGACATGCTGCCGCCCGCCATCCACGCGATTCGGCAGATGCCGAGCCGCTACGGCATGTTCCACTGCATCGGGAACCATGATCAGATCGACAATCGCGCCGAGTGGATCGACGCCATGCGCGAACACTTCAACCTGTTGATCGACGAGCGTCGCAGTATTGAAATCGGCGGCGAGCACCTCACCATCGCCGGTCTCGACTTCGCCCGCCGCGACCTGTCCGAGCTCGATCGACCGGGGCATGACATCCACGCCCGGCAAACGCTGCGAGGCCATGACATCGAACGCGAAGGGCCCGTCATCGCCCTCGCCCATCATCCTCACGCCTACGACGCGTTGCGAACGCTCGACGTGCCGCTCACGCTCTCCGGCCACACCCACGGCGGCCAGCTCATGTTCACGAATCCCGAGTCCGAACTCGAAATCGGCGCCGGCAACCTGCTCTTCCGCTACATCCGCGGCGCATACCAGAGGGACACGTCGTCGCTTTTCGTGAATGCCGGCGTCGGCAACTGGTTCCCTGTCCGGCTCAACGCCCCCGCCGAAGTGGTCCAGCTTCAACTCACATGATGTCGCCGACATTCCGACGATCGCTCGACACGTCCGCACCACGATCCATGCACCTGCAAACGAAGCGCAACATTCGCCGGCACCGAAGGATGCGACTGCGCAGCGACTTTGCAGCCGTAACGATTTGTAAGCAGTGTGATAATTGACAGCCCAATGCGCTATTCTAGAATGCGTGGCTCGCCCGAGTTCCGGGCCGCCCACCCGGTCGCCCACTCGTCGATGATGAGTCATCGCTTTGCTTGAAAGGCCCGGCATGCTGCAACGCCGCCCGTTAGCCGTCTGTGTATCTACCTTCGCGCTTGCCGCATCGGCAATTGCCGTCCACGCGCAATCTGACATGACGCCCGTGAACGCCGCCAGGCCCGCGACTGTGAAAGTCGGCCCCAGCACCCGCACTGACAAACGCGCGATGCCCGATTTCGATCAGTTCGATCGCTCGGCCCCGGCCGACGTCTCCATGTCGGGCCGCGATGCGACGCCTTCGCTGGAAGCCACGATCTGGGTCCACTTGCCAGATCCTCTCAAGGCCCCCGAAGTCCTCGACAAGCGACTGGCCATCACGGAATTCGGCCAGGATCTGATCGAACGAGAACACCAGGAAATCCACGCAACCACCAAACGCCTCATCCGCGAGATTGATCGCCCCAACAAGATCCGACTCTCACTGGACGACTGCCTTCGCCGCGCCGTCACGAACAACTATCAGATCAAGAGCGACGCCTACGCCCCGGCGATCAGCACGGCGCAACTTGTTCAGGCGCAGGCCCAGTTTGATCCCGTTTTCTTCTTCAACCTCAATCGCAACAACACGGATCGACCGACGCCGTCGGCCCTGCTGGCATCTGCGACGGACACGACGTCCTATCAAACAGGCATCACGAAACTTCTCGCCTCCGGTGCGACAGTCACTGTGACAGAAGCAATGTCCCGAACGGACAACCCCGGCTTTGCGTTCCAGACGCTCAATCCATCCTGGACGCACAACTTCATCGCCGAACTTCGCCAGCCCCTGCTGCGCAATTTCGGTATGGACTTCACGCACTCACAGATCAACATCCGCAAGCACGAGCGCAAGATCAACGAGGAACAGTTCCGCGGCACGGTCACGGAAATCCTCTCCAACGCTGAGCAGGGATACTGGCAGCTCGTCGCCGCGCGACGAAACGTCGTCATCGCCGCCGAGATACTCGCACAGGCTCAGCTCACTTACTCCCAGGTGAAGGCACGCGAAGACTTCGACGCCTATCAGGTCCTGCTCAAACAGAGCGAAGCCAACCTGCGTGCTCGCGAATTCCAATACATCGACGTCAAGAACAACGTTCGAAACGCCGAGGACCAGCTTCTGAATCTGCTCAACGATCCGGAGCTGCCCCTGTCGAGCGACTTCGAAATCGTCCCGGTCGACGAGCCGATCGTCTCAGAAATCATCCTGGATCGATTCGACGCCGTCGAAACCGCCCTCGAGCGCCGCCCCGAAATCATCCAGTCGCGCCGCGCCGTGGACATCTCCCGTATCAATCTGGGGATCTCCAAGAACCAGGCACTGCCGACGCTCGACGTCGTCTATCGCGCGACGATCAGCGGCCTCGGCGCCAGCAGCGACAGCGCCTTTGATCAGATGACAACCAACAACTTCATCGATCAATACGTCGGCCTCGAGTTCGCCTGGAGCTTCGGCGAACGCGCCGAACGCGCCGGCATGCGCATCGCAGCATTCCAGCAATCCCAGTCGGTTCTCGCCTACAAGCAGGCCCTCGACAACATCATCACGGACTGCCGCGTCGCCCTTCGTGGCCTGGAAGTCAACTTCGAACAGATGGGCCCCAGTCACAAGGCGCTGCTCGCCGCGAACGAGAACCTGCGATCGCTCCAGGAACGCCAGGAACGAAAAAGCCCCGCCGAACTGGACGCCGTCTTCAACGCGCAGTCGCGCCTCGCCGACAGTCGAAGAGCCCTGCTGCAATCGGCGATCGACTACAACATCGGTCTCGTCAATGTCGAGCGCGCCAAGGGCACGCTCCTCGAATACAACAACATCTCACTCACGGAAGCCCCCTGATACACACGACCCGCGAGCGCCGGGGTTTCCCGCAACCCGCGAGCGCCGACACGGGGATTACCCACCCGTCCCGCTTTTGCCCGCTTTTCGGTAGGATGCGGCCCGCGTGGCCGCGTGGCCGCCTGAACTGTTGGTGCAAGATGCGAATCGATCCGGCGTAAATGCTCTTAGCCCTTTCTACATACTGGTCTGTCGCCATCGCGGCGTTCATCATCGGCGCGGCCGGTCTCGCCATGGATCGACGACTGCCGTACCACCTCGGCCTGACGCTGTTCTGCATGGGCACCACGGCCGCCGGCGCCGTCTGGGCGCTCGACGGCCTGCAGCAGAATCACATCCGACTCGACAACCTGGCCATCGCACTTGCCGCCGCCGCATTCGTCTGGACTCTGATCGGTTCATGCTCCAACGACGCATCCAAATTGGGAGCGAAACTGCGCCCGTCGGCCTTCGCCACGGCAATGGTCGCCGGCGTGAGTGCATTCGGCATCCTCGCATTCACGATGGGAACTGCCGTCTGGCTTCGCGTCCTCGAACCCGACGCTGCCGGAACCGCACTGAATTCCGAAGGACTTGTCGCCATCGCCATCGTCGCCATCGCGATCCTCATTGCGACACTTCGCAATCTCTCCAATGCAATGCCGACGGCGCTGCTGCTTGTCGCCGCATTCGCCGCCGCGTGGTCCAGCCTCATGATCCCGTCTGTCATCTGGGGAGCGGACATACCGCGATCGATGAGATTCCCATTCCAGCCCGGCTGGTGGACCTGGACATTCAATCTCCAGGCATGGCTCTCGGCCATCATCGTCTGCGGCGCCGCCGTTCAGGATCGCTTCTATCGACGACGTCGCAGGGCGGCCTGGCCGGACAGACTCGACGCGCTGCTTGAGCCCTATTCGAGATGGCCCGGCTACACACATGTTGAAGCCACGCTCGCGGCGCTCGTGCTCGGCGTGTTTCAGATTGTTCGACCGGCACACCCGGGATGGCAGTTGCCGCTGGCGACGTGTTTCTGCGCCATCGCGACCGGCATCGCCTGTCTCTACATGACGCATCGCCGATGGAGCGGCAACACGGCACTGCTCGGATTCACGCTGATGTCCATGGGCTACGCCGCAGCGGCTTGTGCCATCGCCTCGACACTCCAGACGGATGGCGACGGATCGGAATACGCCGCGCGGATTCCGATCACCATGAACGCCACACTGTTCGGTCTGTGGATCGCGATCGCCCACTGGCTCTGGCTCGCCGGGTTCTGGAAACAACAGCTGCTCGATGACATCCCCTGGACGACGACGGGGCGAATGATCCCGCACGCGCAGAGTGTCAGTATGTATCTGTCCGCACTCGCCGTTGTCGCCGCGTTTCAAATGGCCATCTGGCCCGAACGCTTTCAATATCCCGACGCGGACGACGGCATCTATCGGATGATCTTCGGCATCGGATCACTGATACTGCTGATGCGGCTGTCGACGCGATCTGCAAGAAAACTGGACAGCAACGTTTTTGCGAGCACGGCCGTCGCCACGGGCGTCGCCATTGTGATCTTCACCGTCGTCAGGCTTCCATACAATCGCGGCCGCGGCTGGCTCATGCAGTATGCCCCGATCGTCCTCGCAGCCATCACGCCGCCGTTGCTCATCCTGGCCGAATCGCTGGAAAAGAAACGTCGATGGCGCGTCTTCGCGGCTCCGATCTGGTTTCTTTCCCTGCTGTTCATCCCGGCCATCGCCATCGCACAACTGCGCAGCGCCACGCGCCTGGCCGAAGCCTGGATCCAGCCGGCGACACTGGTCGTGCTGGCGTTGACCTACGCCATCGCGGGACTCCGCGAACATCGCCGGGCCTTTCTCGTTCTGGCTGCCGTCCTCTGCATTCTCGCCTGGGCTCGGCCCAGCTGATTCTGAATACTTGTCCGGAATTCGCCGCAACTTTAAAGTGCACGTCGGCCTACGGGGCTCGCGGCAACGCCGGTCGTCGTTCGTCCGCGCGTCATTTGAGACAGTTGTCGACTTAAAATGATCGGGGAATCACGTGCGATGAATGTCGAACGCGTACGCCGTCTCCTGCGAATGCTCACGCTGCTGCGATCCGGCAGGGCGTTCGGCGCTGACAATCTGGCGACAGCGCTCGACGTCTCGCGACGCACAGTCTTTCGCGATTTGAAACTTCTTGAAAATGCCGGCGTCCCCTACAAGTTCGAACACAACGCGGGGCAGTATCGGATTGAAACCGCGCTCTCGCTCCCGCCCACACATCTGTCCATGGACGAAGCCCTCGCACTGCTCCTGGCGACGCGCGTCATGATGACGTCCAGCGCCCATCCGATGTATCGGGCCGTGAGCGACGCCGCCCTGAAAATCGAAAGCGGTCTCCCGGGAACGGTCCTCGAACACTGCGGCGCCTGGCTCGAAGGCATCGACACACTGCCCGAGCCGATGACGTCCGTCGAACCCGTTGCCGATCTGTTCGCCGACCTGCAGGCCGCGCTCGCTCGCCGCGAACGCATCCACATCGTCTACGACTCGGTATACGACGGCGGGGAAATCCGCCTGTTCGTCGATCCCATGCGGCTCATCTTCGCGACGCGCGGCTGGTATCTCATCGCATGGAGCCATCGGCACGACGCCTATCGAACCTTCAAGGTCGACCGCATCGTGTCGATGGGTTACACAGGGGACGTCTTCGATCCGCGCCCGGACTTCTCATCGGAAAGCTACTTCGGAAAAGCGTGGCGAATGATCCCGGATGGAACCCTTTACGATGTGCGCCTTCGATTCGATCCGGAAGTCGCGGCGTCAGTCGAAGAAATCCTCTGGCATGCGACTCAACGAACCAGCCGCGACGATCGGAATCGACTGATCTTCGAGGCGGAAGTGGACGGCCTTAAGGAAATCGCGCCCTGGGTTCTCGGATACGGCGAACACGTCGAAGTGCTTGGGCCGGTCGAATTGCGGGATCTCATTCGCCAAAAGGCCGAGCGCATTGTGGAGAACGCGCGCATGACACAAGAGGAGTCACGGGCTTGAGAGCGATCGTGCAGAGAGTCGCGTCCGCCTCCGTCGAAGTTGACGGCGAATGTGTCGCCGAAATCGGCGCGGGGCTTCTGATCTACCTGGGGATCGGCCGGAACGACGATACATCCCATGGGGAATATCTGGCACACAAGATCCGCCATCTTCGGATCTTTCGGGATCAGGAAGACAAGATGAATCTCGACGTCGGCGATATCAACGGCGCCGCCATCGTCGTCAGCAACTTCAGCCTGTTTGCGGACGCACGAAAAGGCAGACGGCCCGCCTACATCGCCGCGGCCGATCCGCGGGAGGCGGAAGCGCTTTACCTCGACTTTTGCGAACGCCTGTCGGCAACGGGACTGATCGTGCAAAAAGGTCGGTTTCAGGCCATGATGGCCGTGTCTGCCGTCAACGATGGACCGATCAATATCCAGATCGATTCGGAAAAACTCTACTGACGCCCGAATTCTCGTCGAAAATCCAAATAGCAGGCCGTCGGCGTTCAAACGTGACATTTCCGAGACGGGGGCCTAAAATACACTGCGGATGCAAGAGCCGCTCTCTGATGAGGTTGAAGCGCTGATGTGCTCGCCCGAATAGTCGCTCCTGTCGCCGATCGTCATATCAGGGATTTGCAATCCGGCCCCGATGAACCTCCCAACCGATCGCTGGACTTGTATAAGTCGTTACGAAGTTGGCAAGGCGACTCAACTGGGGCGGCCCCGTTTGCGGAGATACACAAACGAACAAGGTCAAGTACGATCATTATCGAAAACCGATCGTCGGTCTCGCAGGGGGAATTGGCTCCGGAAAATCCACAGTCGCGCGACTCATGGAAGAACGCGGCGGCGGCATCATCTCCTCCGATCGATTGGGCCACGAGGAATTGGATGCGCAGGATGTCAAAGTGACGCTCCAGCGCTGGTGGGGCGATCTCGTATTGGCCGACGACGGAAGAATCGATCGACGAAAAGTCGCCTCAATCGTATTCGCCGATCCGGCGCAGCGGCATCG
>JAJDEC010000420.1 GCA_029259995.1 Phycisphaerae bacterium | reverse complement strand
GCCTGGCTTTCCAGCGCGCCGCCCGTTGGTATGCTGACGAGTCCCGTTTCAGGATCCGTGAATTCCGACGTGGCCCGGCCATCCCAGAAGAGATCCGGCGCATACATCGCCATAATCGATGGATTGGCGGCGCGCGGTGTCACCTGTCGATCAAATTCGAAGACCGCGTCCTTCTCAAATTCATCGCTTGTGTCGCAATGAATGACACCGGCGGAGGAGAGTTTGTCGTCGGGGGTATTCAGAATGCCGTCGAGTCCAGGATTTCGACTGATCCGCGGATCCGTTCCGCCAAACGCGGGCTTGTGGCATGTGCCGCAGGAAATCGTGTTGTCACTGGAGAGCTGTTCTTCCCAGAAGAGGATCTTCCCGAGAACGCGTTTGGATTCTGTGATCGGATTTTCGATGGGAACGGGAATCGGCGGAAGGGGCGGCGGCAGCGGTGGCCCGGGTTGGGCGTGGGCAAGTGTGGCCGCCAAAAAATAGCTGATGACGCAAGCAATCTGCGCGCAATACTTCCCAGAAATCATCTCTGAATCTCCCTCATCCCTAATTGGCCAGTCTGTGCTCAAGCCTGTTGTCGCGTGGCGGGAAACGACGGGGGTGGGCTGCCGATACCTGTCCAAGTGCCTCAGGCTCGACCAACCAAACGAGACAATCATGCGGGCTATTGCAACAAAATCAGAAAATTTCCGCCCGATCCTGATCCGCTGCCGGTCGATCCGATATCGCGTGGTCGCATTCACGCCCAAACACGTCGGTTCGGATGTCTGTCGGCGCGTCCGGCGCAGGCCGCGCCATTCGTTCGCCTGTGATGCCCGCTATCATGGAATACATGGGAACTCTCTTCCAAAGACGATCACGCATGCGGCCCCTTGTTGCTGTTATCGCGTGCCCCATGGTGTTTGCCGCGTTCGGCTGCTTCCAGCCGCCAGATGTGACAGACGCACAACTCGAACGCGGCTGCGTGATCATGCTGCCGGGCATCGAAGGCAATGCGTGGCAATTGGAAGGAACCTACAAAGGTCTGCGCGACGCGGGCATCGATCAGGCGATTGAAATCATCCCGTGGGGCTCGCCGCCGTTGTCGAGCCTGTCGAATCTCATGGATTTCGAAGAGAACTGCCGCAGGGCGGATCGGATCGCGCTCAAGATTGCGTCGTATCGCAAGGCGCGGCCGGCTGCGCCGATCACGCTCATGGGCTTCTCCGGCGGCGGCGGACTGGCGATCTTAACGCTCGAAGCGCTGGAAGAAGGCGTGCAAGTCGATCGGGCCGTGCTCGTCGCTGCGGCGATCTCGAATTGCCATGACGTCGATCGCGTCCTGCCCCGATGTCGCGACTCGCTCGTGAATATCTACAGCCGTCTGGATAACGTCGTGTGCGCGGGGACGGCGCTGATGGGCACGATCGATCGGGAGAATACTGTGTCGGCGGGGCATTCGGGTTTCGTCGACGAGGCGGGGACGCTTCTGGCCCGAGACAAACTGCAACAAATCGGCTGGACGTCGGATTGGATAAGGCTGGGGCATTACGGCGGCCATCTGGGTTATCTCGCGCAGCCCTGGGCACTTGAAGTCCTGGCGCCGCTGGTGATGAAACAAGCAGTGATCGATCTCGGAGAATCAAGCGAATGGATTCCCGATGAGTCGCCGAGCCCGCAACGCGCCAATGCGACGCCGGCATCGCGGGGGCCGCATGCCCGAATCGCGACGTCTCGGCCGCGGCCGGTCAATCCCTTCAAGAATGCGATGTCTCGTGGCGACATGACGCCGCACTTGCAATAATCGCTCAGATGAAGCCGTTCCTTGTTCCTTATGATGGGCAATGCGAAGTCTGCCAGGCCGGTATTTCCTGGCTGCGGGCGCTGGATCGACGTTCGCGAACTTCGCCCGTACCTGTGGAGGAAGCCGCATTGCCCCCGGGCCTCACGCTGGAAGAGTGCCTGCGTGAATTGCACGTCGTTGGTCCGGACAATCGCGTCTGGCGCGGTTGGTCCGCCGTGGCGCGGCTTGCCCGGCTGTTTCCATGGACCTGGCTCGTGGGCGCGATCGGCGCCGTTCCGCCGTTCTCGTGGATTGCCCATTTTCTTTATCGATGGGTCGCGAGAAATCGATACTCACTCAGTCGATGCCGCGGCGGGGCTTGTCGCAGTTCCCGCCCCGAAACGACTCGGGCGAAGGCGTCGTTCATCTCGTTCTGGAGTTGCCGTCTCTTCGGTTTTCTGATGCGTTTTCCGCTGATGATCTTCGCGTGGATGCGGCGGATGACGCATCAAGTTCGCGACTACTGGCGAGTCCGCGGGAGACGATTCGACTTGCTCGACGATCGCCTGTCGATGTGTTTCCTGAGCGGCTGGCGATGCGATCTGGTGCCGCTGCTGTTCGGGGAACAGTTCGTCATGCACGTCTACGACGGTGTCGCCATCGATCCCGGCTCACTCGTCATGCGACGATCTCTGAAGCGGCATCTCGCCGCAATGCAACTGCCGATTCATGCCGTCACGGCGACGCATCATCATGAAGAGCACGTCGGGAATCTGCGATGGCTGGCGCAGCATCTTGAGGTACCGCTCTACCTGACGCGCGACACGTTCGACATCGTGTCGAAGCCGATTCGATTGCCGTTCGCCCGGCGTCTGATCATCGGGGCGACAGAGCCCGTGCCGAAGGATGTGATCATCATCGACGATGAGGTTCGGACGCGAGACGGCGTGCTCCAGGTGATTCCCACGTCGGGGCACTGCGACGATCACGTCAGTTTCTACGATCCGGAGCGTCGTGTCCTGCTGGCCGGGGATGCATTCATGGGCAGCTACTTCGTGACGCCGAATCCCGATGTGAATGCGAATCAGTGGGTCGAGACGCTTCGGCGATTGATCGACATGCCGATCGATATCCTCGTCGAAGGCCACGGTCACATACACACGCTTCGCGACGACATTGATGTGGACAACGCGCTCGTGATCCGCCAGGCGCCGCGTGATGTCCTGGCTGCGAAACTCGAGTTCTTTGAGTGGATACGCGATCAACTGGCGGCGGGCCGCGACGAAGGTCTTTCGCCGCGTATGATCGAGGCGACTTGTTTTCCGTGGGGGCAGCGATGGAACTGGGAGCAATATCTCGGCGACACGTTGATTCGCGCCATGAGCCTCGGACATTTTTCGCGCCGGGAAGTCGTACGCAGCTTCACGCGCTCCGCCGACGCAAGTGAGATGTTACCGACGCTGTATTCGATGACGATTCACGGGGAGTAAGGCTGCGAGCGATCCCTATCGCTTCAGGCAGATCCGCTTGACGAATTCGTAATCCGATTCGTTCAGCGGGAGCTTCTGGTTTCCGCGGATCAGGTCGTGGCCGTCCATCGCGAAATTCACTGTCTTCCCGTCACCATAGATCATGGCGCATGTCGCGCTCGGGCGGCGATCGGGCATCTGGGCCATCGTCTGCCAGCCGCTGCGCTGTGAACGCAGCCACTGATCGAACGACTTGATGTCGGACTCGTTCGTGTTGACGTACGTCTGCGGAGGCCGTTCGCCTTCCGACGGATCGGGATAGGACATCGCGCGGATTTCAACGATCGTCCTGCCGGCGTCGGGATGCTCTGTGCGGCTTCTGCCCGACATTTCGCAGCCGGCCAACAACGTCAGGGCGATGATCAGAGCGTATGGGTTTCGCATCGAATGCCTCCTTGCGTGCGCGATCGGGTCCATCAGTGTGTAGTGTTGCGGTTTCGTGACGAGGGTTCAAGTCACTCGACGCGTCGGCTTTCCATCCTCCGGCGTTCCCATGCGCTGCCGCGCCGTCCCCAAGCTGCGACTTTGAATAGTCATTCAGCCTGTCTAGATCTCGTGCTGGCAAGCAACGGGACGCGTGTGCCTCGTTAATCGCGCATTTTTTCGTTGACGATCGGCCGATTCTGCGTAGAATTCCTCGACTCATTGGAGACGAATGCCGTGCGATATGTATGTGACATCTCGGAATCATTGTGCAACCCGCTGGCCGGACGGTTTGCGAAAAGTGCGCGCGGTCTCGTCTGAATCCCTCGATAGTCGAATCATCGGATTTCGATCGGGCGATAACCGATCGTTAATTTCGTTGCGCGATTGATGTGCAGAAACGTCCGGCCGCATGAATGCGTATCGAGCGGGACGTGCATCGCCCACGCGCAGGAGAAAACGTATTACTTTGAACTAAATACTTAATGGGAATCATTCATTGTGTGGAACCGGCTGATAGCCGGTTCGTTTCGGGCGATAGGCCGGTGACGGATTCAATGAATCATTCTGCAGTTCAACTTAGCGAAGAATGAGATGAGCAAGCAAATCAAGACAATTCGCGCATTAGCGCCGGAGGACATCCGCATCGGCGACTACATCGCCGTGACGTCGATGATCATCGAGATCCCATCATTCCTCTGGAATGATTGTGTGACGAATGATCGTTCGCAACCCGTGCGCATGCCGTGGACGCCATGGGACAGCGGCGAGCCGCAGCGCGTCATTGACGTGTGTCTTCCGTTCGTGTTCGTGCAGGGCCCCGACAATCGCCACAGCACGCTGGACACGCGGCGACATCGCCTGGCGCGCATGTCGAAGCGATACGCGCGAACAGCGTTGAAGCGGATGGCGAAGGATCGCAAGCGTGATTCGAAAAAAGAAGCCGACGCCATGACGTGTTGAACGATGCACGTCGTTCATCCTGCGCATACAGATGGCATCCCGATGGACTCATCTCCATTGGGATGCCATTTTCTTTGGTTCATCACGGTTCGCGGGGACCGTTGACGGCTCTTGTCGACGCGGCCGCCGTATTCCACCAAGTCCCGTTAAGGACGACATGAAAATAGCCCAGCCTTTCTAAGGCTGGGATTGCGATGAGCGTTTTCCTGCGCATTGCCGTCCCGTAGGGACGGCGTGAGCCAGGCGCGTGGCACTCATTCCGTCCCAACGGGACGGAAGTTGGTACTTGGAGCGTCCCCAGCGATAAATCGCTCGGCTATTCTCAATGGATCCCTCCGGGATCCTTCGCGGCGCACAATCCAACATTCAGAGTGTGATACGTCGTCGTCCTGCAAATCCGTGATGAAGCGTTTTCCTACGCATGAGTTGGCGATGGATCAGCGATTTCGTCCCGCACGTCGTCGTCGCATCGTGATGATCCCCAGCGCGATCACGCCGAGCATCGGCGCACCCGCGCTGCCGCAGGCGCCACAGTCCGTCGTCATCGTCATGTCAATCGGCGTCGTCGTTGCGTCGACAATGTCATAACCCAGATCCTTGAGGACAGCGACGTCTTTGTCGGACCAGTCGGCCCGGATCATTCCGATGGCCGGCGAGGGATACATCACGTCGGTCATTTCGCCGCTGTGCGTCGGATCGCCGCCGAACGTCCTGATCGGCAGGCCGCCATTGGCGGCACGCGAGGCAGTACCGTCAAAGACGAGACCGATGCCGTGTGCCGCGGCAAACGCGGCTGCATCAAGCAGAAGCGTTCCCGTGTCGTCGACAACCTCCAGTCCCTCGCCGTCGCCTGTGTCGGTCTCAAGCATCGAATCGAACCGCGTATACATATCGGGCGCCGTCCCGTTGAAGCCTGTGCCGTCGGCCTTGACGAAGCTTCCGTAACCAAGGACATGTGTCAGTTCGTGCCGGACAATATCCCGAAAGCATGCCATGCCCGCGGCAGGGGCCGCCGTGTCGAGCGAGAAATCGTATCCAAAGTCGAAGACGATGCCGGCATCGAGACCGATGTCGACGTCGGCCTCACCAAGAACGATACGCCGGTAGACCTCGCCGTCCCTGATGCCGGGCGTCGTATCGAGAAATGTTGCGCTGCCGACGCCGCCGGGCCCCGTGCCGTCTGTCTCCGACGGCGCCACGCCGATCTCGACCGTGGCCGTCTGCGCGATTCGGCTGCCGATATGGGCGGCGACTTCTTCCACAGCCGCACGGCGGGCGGCGCCCAGGGCGGGATCGTCGAATCCGACGCCCGTTCCGGTCGTGACGTCGAAGAAAGTAATTGTGAAAGAGACTTCGGCGCGGGCCGTCTGCGTCAGGCCAATGACAGTTGTCGCGACGATGCCCAACGTGATTGAGCGAAAGAAACTCATCGTGTTTTTCCTCGTTCCGGGAGTATGCGAATGCGTCATCGACAGGATTGCGTTGATCCAACGCTTAGAAACTGGAACATACCTGAGTTTCCGATTCAACGTCAAGGAAAACTCACGAATTCCGCTCAGTTGTATAGAATGGCGCACCACAAAATGTCGCCAGTATCATTGCGGCGGGGCGTGTTGCCCAGTCAGAGGGGCGGAGGAATGCGCATGGACGAATCTGCCTCGGAGAAGGCATTGACGCAAGACAAGGGCGAAGTCCCGCCGACCAGTCCGCCGCCGATGCCAATGGCGCCGCCCGTTGAATTCGTCGTGCAAACGCATATGAGGATGGCGATCTTTGCGACGGTCATGATGTTTCCGATCGGCGTCTTCGCGATGGGCTGATCGTATATGTCGATCATGCGGGGCTCGGAAGAGAATTTTGCGGCGGCGTATCGATGGGGAAGACGCTCAAGGATCATCTGGATCATTGCGTTGGCGATCGAATTGCCCCTCTATTTGCTGGCGCTGTTGATCATGGTCTTGGAGCAGTGATCAAAGATGAGGGCGTGAATAATGGCATCCGTGGAAGTGACATTCGACAAGGCAGCGAGAGCGCGATTGATCGGCGCCTTTGAGGGCGCGACACTCAGCGAGGACGAATTCCATCATCTTCAGCACGTGCAAGTCGCCTGGGCCATACTTCAAGACTCGCCAATGCCGGAAGCGCTGGCGCGCATCACGTCCGGATTGCGCCGGCTGACGACGGCGCTCGGCGCCGCCCACAAGTATCACGAGACGATCACAGTATTCCTCGTTCTCCTGATCCACGAACGAATCGCCGATGCGCCGGACGAGTCGTGGATGGCCTTTGCAGATCGCAATCGGGACCTGTTGGAATCGTCGCGCGAACTGCTGCGGCGTTACTATCGGGATGAGACGCTCCAGTCCGCGCGGGCGAAGGCAATATTCGTGCTGCCGGATCGCGGTATCGAGTTGGAGCGTTCTGAGACGGCGCGATAGGACGCATCCGTCGCGTCAATCGTCTATCCCGTCGCCCACAGCGGGCATGAACGCCTCGCCGCATTCCGGGCGACAGTCTTGGCTTGATCGATCCGCGGATGTCGGCCGTACATTTCGGCCGTGTAAAGGTTTGTAACACGCGGAGAATCACTGTTTCAAGCACTAAAACGCCTATTGCGCTTGACGCCTTCAGGCGTCGCTTCTAGCTTGGGCTGGGCTCGCGACGAGTCGGCCGGCCAAGTCCGCGCCAGTATTTAGGGAGATACGTGTTCATGAATCTTGTAACCGGCGCCACCGGACTCCTGGGAAGCCACATTGTCGAACAGCTTCGGCTGCGCGGCCGCGCGGTACGCTGCCTCGTTCGCGCCGGCTCGGATACGTCATGGCTGAAGACGCAGGACGTCGAACTGGTCGAAGGCGATCTGACCGATGCCGCGTCTGTCGCGCGGGCCTGCGAGGGCGTGCAGTGCATCTATCACGCCGCGGCGCGCGTCGGCGACTGGGGTCCGTGGAATGACTTCAAGAAGGTCACGATCGACGGTTCCTTCAACCTCCTTGATGCCGCCGAGAAGGCAGGCGTTCCCCGGTTCATCCACATCAGCTCGATCAGCGTCTACGGCCATCGCAATGAGAAGGGCCTGACGATCGATGAGAGTCAGCCGCTTGGCGTCAATGTTCACAAGTGGTCGTACTACACGCGCGCGAAAGTCGAAGTCGAGCGCGAGTTGTGGCGTCGAAGCGAGAACGGCTGCAAAGTGAAATTCAGCGTCATCCGGCCGAGCTGGCTCTATGGCCCGCGCGATCGCGCGACGATCAAGCGATTGTCGAAGCTGATTCGCATCGGCAAGGCCAAGTTGCTCGGCTCGGGCGACAATGTCCTCAGCGTCGTTTATGCCGGCAACGTCGCGGAAGCGTGCATCCTTGCGGCGGACAATCCGAACGCCGTTGGTGAGGCGTACAATTGCTGCAACGACGGCGACATCACGCAGCGGGCCTATTTCAAACTGCTGTCCGACGCGCTCAAGGCGCCGCCCGTCACGAAGAACATCCCGTTCAAGCTCGCCTACAAAGTCGCGTTCTTCCTTGAAGTCGTCGGTCACGCCTTCAAGCGACAGCGCCCGCCGTTGGTGACGCGCTACGCCGTCTGGCTCATGGGCCGCGATACCTATTTCTCCGCCGAAAAAGCGCGGCGAGAACTCGGATGGGAATCGACCGTCAACTATGAAGAGGGCGTGCCGATGACGATCGATTGGTTCGAAGGTCGAAAGATCCCGGCGCCGAAGCTTCGCGAAGCCGCGATGGCGAGCTGAGTGAGTCGGAAGAATGAACCAACCTGTGAAACCGTCGACTCGCCGGTACAGCACAGGCAGGGCCTGTGCCACAGTTAATGATTCACACTGCAATTCGACCTCGTCTTTTTAACATCAGGAACTCATGTCGCAGGACGGTTGGTCATCCAACGATACAACGGCTGCCGCAATGCTGAAGCCGCGGCGCAGGCCGTTTCCGCGCTGGTTGATTCTTTTCTTCCTCATGGATGCGATCGTCGTTGCCGGCGTGCTCTATTGGATATTCGGAAGAGACGACGTGGCCAGTCGTGACGCTGTTCGCACGGCGCAAGTCGCTGATGTGCAGGGCGCGCCGATCGACGCAATCGTCAGTTCGGCAGAGCCGGCCGCCGAAGTAGACGACGACGGCTTCTCCGAGTGGGACGACTCCGACGAATTCGATGACGAATGGACTGAATCGGCAAACGACGTCGTCGCGTCGCAGGTCGTCACCTCCGGCGCGGGACAGGGCGACAGGGCGTCGGCGTTTGCGTTTCTGATGGGGAATCAGAAAGATCTGCCGCGCCCGACGATCACAAAGCCGGAGAACGAGGCGTACTTGCCGACCAGCTTCGAAGACATCGGCAATTGGAAATACGTGCGATCCTGGGCGACCGCCAGCCTGACAGGCGGCGACAGCATTGCGAAAATTCCGGGGAGCGTGTTCGCCTGGAACGGAAAACAGATCGCGATCCAGGGATTCATGCAACCGCTCGAACTCGACGGCGAGAATCACGTCATGCGATTCATGCTCATGCGCAATCAGGCCGCATGTTGTTATGGCGCGCCGATAACGTTGGCGGATTGGATCGATGTCACCTCGCCCGACGGGAAGGCGTTCGGCGTCACGCTGCACAAGCCGATCACCGTCCTGGGCAGATTGGAAGTCGGCGAAAAGCTGGTGGACGATTTCGCGGTCAGCGTGTTCCGACTGGTGCCGGACAAGGTGCTGCCTCCCGGCGAATCTCCCTGATCCCCGGTTCCGGTTCATCCGATAAGTACCACACTTCAGTTTCCAAGGCGATTCGGCAGAATTGGGGGCGGCGGGCAGACGCGTCCGGCGCGAACGCCGAGGCGAAAGGGACCGCGATGTTTCGGGTCCGCGTCAGCGCCGATCGGTCCCGATGACAGGCAAACGGGCACAATTGACGGCCCCTGATCGGAATCGCGACTCATCTGGCACGCCGCAGGCGTCCTGTCTTACGAGCCGGAGCGTGTTTTCGCACAGACTTTTTATCGGGAGGGTTCACACTGGCGGACTCTCCGGCCTATTATTGAAAAAGCCGCAAGGTTATACTCGCAGATTGCATCCCTTCGTTCGTTGGTGGCCATTGAGGGGGCCGACGAACGCCTTGAAACCGTCAAATACGCCCCGTAACGGGGTGAACATGAACGGAATACCGACTGGGGGGAGCTGTATGGGGGTAATCGTCGCTGCATCATGATCCGTCAGTGATTTGATGGGCCGGGGTTCCAGCGACGATTGCGCACGATGAAAAACGGGGAGTGTTGGAGGAAGCAACTACTGATGTCGGCGGCACTTGCCGTTGGATTCGGATAGACCCCGCCTCTGAACGTGTTGACGTGACTCTGCGGCGAGCCAGCCGTTGTTGGACGACGCCGGTCGATACCGGTGCCGCGATCACGAACGCGCACGCCATTATTGATCTTTTTAGGAGCAGGCCAGATGAAGCGACGTGGCAATCGGGCACGGATCATCATCGCTGTAGTTTGTACCGCCGCTGTGTCAGCGATGTCGTTCGCGTCTTCGCGAATCCATGCATCGGATCAGCCGGACGGACCGACGATGGATACACGGATTGGGTTGGCACGACCGTCATCGACTGCGACAACGGACGTCGAAGACGCGTGGCACGCGCCAGCCGGCGGAACAGTGGGACCACGCGGTGTCCTGCCCGTCGGAACGATGCTGTACGACAACGGCATGCCGTTGGCGGACGTGTCCGACTCGGCGTCGCAGTTCAGTCTTTCACGAGACGGAGCGACGGCGCTTTGGCAGTTTGTCGCAGCGACGGCGGACGACTTCATCATCGAGGATTTCATTACACCGAATCTGAATGCGCGGATCACGACGGTTCGTGCGACGTTTGCGTTCTTCAACATTGTCGGCGATCCGAATCCCACGCCATCCGGCGTGTTTGCTGAAGGCGCCTACGTCGTGATCTTCGAAAACTCGCTGCTCGATATTCCGGCCGGGCAGCCGGACGTCGACCCGACGAATCCCGTCGGTCCGATTCAGTTCCTCGGACCGCCGGTGGCCGCCGTCCAGGTGACGCAGGAAATGATCACGGAGACGGAAGTGACGGACGGCGGAGGCGGGGCTTCCTGTGCTGCTCGATTCGTCGTTGACTTTCCCGTCGATATCGAAGTTCAGAAGAACCGGCGATACTGGCTGTCGATCATCCCGCGCTATCCGGCGCGACCGCAGGTTCTGTGGATTCCGTCGGACGTTGAATCGGATGGAAGCACGTTCGATGCGCACATCGGATTCCCGTCGCTGGGCATCGACTTCTGGACGCCGATCAACGGCAACTTTCAGAACGTGGATTGCACGGACGCGCCGCCCGCAGGAACGCATCGCGACGTGTCCTTTCAGCTATTTGGAGAAGACACGAATCCGACGAACCTCGCCTGTTGCGACGTGCTCAACGGCATGTGTTTCGACGGGCTCACGGAACAGGAATGCCTCGATCTCAATCCGTTTACGATTCCGTTCCTGAACGAATCCTGCTCCACATTCATGTGCCCGCAGATCATGGGCGCGTGTTGCAACGATACGTCGGGCATCTGCACCAACAACGTCACGCTGGAAAGTTGCGTGAATGTCGGCAGCCGATTTGTGATCAACGGGACCTGCGCCGTTCTCGATCCGCCTTGCGGAACGACTGATCTCGGCGCCTGCTGTCTTCCGAATAACACATGCCAGGACCTGACGCCGACGGAATGCTCCCTGCTCGCGGGCGAGTGGTTCGCGGGCGACTGCCTGACGTCAAGTTGCCCGGCCGCAAATGACGACTGCGTGGATGCCCAGGTCATTACGCAGGACGGCATTTATCCGTATTCGACAGTCAACGCCGAGACCGACGGGCCCTTTGATTCGCCCGGCGGTCAGTGCACAAACGTCAATCAGGACGTCTGGTTCCGCTACATCGCGACATGCGACGGCGATGTGACCGTCGCGACGTGCAGCAGTACGAACTACGACTCCGCCATCAATGTCTATCAAGGCTGCTTCTGTGATTCAAACATGGGGCCGTTGCTCGCCTGCAAGGACGACGGTTGCGGCCCGGACAACGATGACGCGACACTGACGTTCGCCGCGGTGGCGGGCAACTGTTACCTGATCCGCGTCGGCGGCGCCCAGACGGAGGAAGGCGAAGGCCTCCTGATTGTGGGCTGTGTCCCGGCCCAGCTCGGCGCCTGCTGCGATCCGCTCGGTATCTGCGAACTGACGACTGAATCAGAATGCATGATGGCCGGCGGCATGTTCACACTCGGAGAGCCATGTTCTCCGATCACATGCGCGATGCCCGACAACGACGAGTGCATCACGGCATTGTCGATTTCCGAAGGGCTCTATCTCTACGACAACATGGGCGCCACGACGAGCATCGAAGATCAGCCCGGCGGCGGCTGCCCCGTCATCGACAATGACATCTGGTTCCGACATATCGCTCAATGCGACGGCACCCTGATCGTCAGCACCTGCGATGCGACGAGCTACGACGCCGCGATCGCGGTTTACGATGACGACTGCATCAACGGACCGTCTTGTGCGCCGTTGGAGATGCTGCTCGGCTGCGACGATGACGGTTGTGGAATTTCCGGCGGCCCCGCGGAAGTCGCAGTGGACGTCGTCGCCGGACAATGCGTCCTGATCCGCGTCGGCGGCATCGGTGCATCGACCGGTACGGGCACACTGTTTGTCACCTGCGTTCCCGCCGGACAAGGCGCCTGTTGCGATGCTCGAACAGGCTGCGAACTTCGGCTCGCTTCTGAGTGCGAGGATGTGGGCGACGCGTTCTTCGTCGGCATGGCCTGTTCGCAGATCGTCTGCGAAGCCCCCGTCAACGACGATTGCGACAACGCGATTGAGATCACAAACGGTGTCTTCGAATTCACGACGCTTCGTGCCACAACGGACGGACCGACAATCCTTTCCTGTCTCGACGTGAATCAGGACGTGTGGTTCCGCTACACGGCAACCTGTGACGGAGACATGCGCGTGTCGCCGTGTTTCGACTCGAATTACGACGCAACGATCGCGGTCTACGATACCTGCATCTGTCCGAATGATGCGGCCGATCAGATCGCGTGCATCTCCGGCACAATGAATCCGGGATGCGGCCCGGGAACGGATCAAAACAAACTGAGTGTCCCTGTGATCAGCGGCAACTGCTATCTGATTCGGATCGGCGGCCTTGCCGACAGCGTGGGCAGCGGGCGACTGATTGTTGGCTGCATTCCGGATCAGGGCGGCGCATGCTGCCTCAGTCCGAACAATTGCGTCATCCTGACGGCATCGGAATGCGCGATGATGGCCGGAGACTTTACGCTCGACGAGCCTTGTTCGCCACTGACGTGTCCCGTGATCGAAAACGACGATTGCTCCGGCGCAATCGCCATCAGTGACGGCGTCTATCCGTTCGACACGACGGATGCGCAGACCGACGGACCATTGGATTCGCCGGGCGGCGTCTGCACCGATGTGCTTAACGATATCTGGTACACCTACACGGCGAATTGCAACGGGCAGCTTCGAATCAGCCTCTGCGGAAACACAACATTCGACGCGGCGCTGGCCGTGTACGACGGAACGGATTGCCCGCCCGCCGCGGGTCCGCTGACCTGCGACAACAACGGCTGTGCCCCGGATGGCCCGGCCGAAGTCTACATCGATGTCGCGATGGGAAGCCAGTTTCTCATCCGCGTCGGCGGCGCCGACGGCGCATTCGGCACAGGTGAACTGACCGTCGAATGCACGCCCGGAACGGCATGCTGCCTCGGCGATGTCAATCTGGATGCGCTGGTGAACATTGATGACGTCGCCGCGTTTGTCGCGGAACTCCTCGATCCGCCGGCAATGATGGACGATACGTTCTGCCCGTCGGACATCAACGAGGACCTGGCCGTGAACGGCGACGACATCGCCGGCTTCATTGAGCAGATCGTCGATGGCGCCACGTGTGGCGGCCCCGTCGAAATCAAGGGGGCGTGCTGCTTCCCCAATGGCACTTGCTCCGAACTGAGTCAGCTCTCCTGCGTCACTGTTGGGGCGCTGTACGCTGGGAATGGCGTTTCATGTGCGTCGATCATGTGTCCGCAACCACCGCCGCCGCCGGTCAACGATGACTGCGCAAATGCGATCCTCCTGTCGTGCAACACACAGGTCGTCGTGAACAACACGCTCGCAACGACGACGGGCGCCGAGCCGGCATTCAGTTGCCGGTTCAACGGACCGGGACAGGGCGTGGGGACTGTCTGGTACACATTCATCGCAAGCGATACAGACGCGCTCATCAGCACGTGCAACTCGTCGGCGCCTGTGAACGACACGCTCCTCGCCGTGTATGAGGGCACCTGCCCCAGCGATACGAGTGACGAAATCGCCTGCGTCGAAGATGCGGGCGGCGCCTGCGGACGACTCGCACAGGTTTGTGTCGAAGGTCTGACGCCCGGCAATCAATACACGATTCAAGTTGCATCGTTCGATGCCATGTCGCTCGGCGACATTGCGATCGAACTGATGTGTCCCTGCCCGCGCGGCGCATGCTGTTATCCCGATAGTTCGTGTGTCGAACTGCGTGAGAATGAGTGCATCGATTCCGGCGGCTCCTATCGCGGCGACGGTGTCCTGTGTGCGTCGAACCCGTGTCCGCCGCCGCCGATGATCGATTGCTGCAAGGGCGATACCAATGGCGACGCCGTCGTCGATGCGAATGACGTGGCGACGTTCGCGGCATCCATCATGAATCCGCCGTTGTCGGGAACGCCGGCATACTGCATCGCAGACGTCAACGGCAGCGGCTCGATCGACGGCGATGATATCCAGGCGTTCATTCCACTGGCCCTGGCCGAAACGGCCTGCCCGCCATTGGCGAACGACGAATGCAATTCGGCCATGGCCATCACCTGCGGACTCCGCGTCCTTGTGGACAACACGGCCGCGACGACAGACGCCGGCGATCCCGCCTTCAGTTGCCGCGCTGGCGGTGCGGGGCAGGGCGTCGGTACGCTCTGGTTTGAATTCATGGCGACGGACACGAGCGCCCGCGTGCGAACCTGCGGCTCGCTGCCGCCCGCGACGGATACGATTCTCGCTGTGTACGACGCCGTCGGTTGTCCGCCCGCTCCCGGCGACGAGATCGGTTGCAGCGAAGACGCCGGCCTGCCCTGCGGCGAACGCCTCAGCGAAGTCTGCGTCAGCGGATTGACGATCGGGCAGACGTATCTGATCCAGGCGGCCTCGTTCGACGAGGCCTCGCGCGGATTCATCTCCGTCGAAGTCGAGTGCCCGTGCCCGTAGGCGCCAGGTTTCCACATTTTGAATTCCTTCAGAAGCCCGGTCGATCATGGCCGGGCTCTTTCTTGTTCTTCACGGATTTGCGGGACGATGGCGTATCACGCTCTGGAAGATGAATTGTGCGTCGCGAAGGATCCCGGAGGGATCCAATGAGAAAAGCCCAGCGATGAAGAAGAATGCGCACGAAGCATCAGGCCGCGTCCTCTCTGACGAGCAATCGTGCGTGATAAATGGTGACTTTTGCAATGACCCAGCGCTCGACGCGTTCAAGTCGGCGGACCCATGG